>JBASAE010000107.1:0-1732 GCA_049654285.1 Microbacterium sp. | reverse complement strand
GGCGTCCCCGTCCTTTCGGGAGTCGGCGTCCCGCACGGCGGCGAGCGACTCGGCCCGCTTGCGCTCGGCGATCGTCTGCCGGTTCTCGGCCTCGCGGCGGGAGGCCTTGTTGCGGGCCGCCTTGCCGGACGATCCGGTCTCGACCTCACGGAACTGGGCACGGCTGCGGTAGACGGCGCCGAGCTCCTCGGGATTGAGCCCGGAGAGCCGGTGTCCGCCCCCGAAGAACTCGGTGCGCGCGAGGATCTGCATGACCGGGTGCGTGAAGATCACGAAGATGAACACGTCGATGAGGGTCGTGAGGCCCAGGGTGAACGCGAAGCCCTTCACCGTGGCATCCGCGAGGATGTAGAGGACGACCGCCGCGAGGATGTTGATCGACTTCGAGATGTAGATCGTGCGCTTCGCACGCCCCCAGCCGTCTTCCACGGCGCCGGTGACCGACTTGCCGTCGCGCAGCTCGTCTCGGATCCGCTCGAAGTAGACGATGAACGAGTCGGCCGTGAACCCGATCGACACGATCAGACCGGCGACGCCGGCGAGCGACAGGCGGAAGCCCATCCGCCAGGCCAGGATGCAGATGATGATGTACGTGAGCACGCCCATCACGCCGATCGAGGCCATGATCACCCAGCCGAGCGCGCGGTAGCTGAGCAGCGCGTAGATCGCCACGAGCGCGAGGCCGATGAGTCCGGTCACCAGGCCGATCTTCAGCTGCTGGGAGCCGAGCGTGGCGGAGACCGAGTTGTTGCTCTGCACCGTGAAGCTCAGCGGCAGGGCGCCGTAGCGCAGCTGATCGGCGAGGGTCTTCGCGCTCTCCTGCGTGAAGCTGCCCGAGATCGACGGCTTGCCGTTCATGATCACGGCCTGCATGGCGGGCGCAGAGATCACCTTGCCGTCGAGCACGAACGCGAACTGGTCGCGTGGCGACTGCTGCGCGAGCTTCAGCTGGTAGAGACGCTGGCTGATCTCTCCGAACACCTTCGTGCCGTGGTCGTCGAGCACGAGGTTCACGGCCCACACGCCGGAGTCCTGCTGGCGGCCGGCCTGGGCGTCCTTGATGACGGTGCCGTTCAGCTCCATGGGGCCGAGCAGGTACTTCTGCTGGTCCGTCGGGTCGCAGGCGATCATCGGCTGGTCCTGTGCCCAGGTCGCATGCTCGTCGGCGGCCTTCGCGCAGTCGTAGGAGAGGAACTCCGCCTGCAGCTTCTCGGTGAGCCAGGCGGGGTCGCTGGCGTCGGTGGGCTTCGGCGTCGGAACCGCGTTCATCGTGGCGTTCGGGGTCGGGTAGGGGGTGGTCTTCCCGTCCTCGCCCACGAACGACGTCGCGGCCGCCGTGGTCGCGAGCACGGCACGGAACTCGAGCTGCGCGCTGGCCTGGATCCGCTGCTGGGTCTCCTCATCCGCGACGCCGGGGATCTGCACGACGATGTTGCGGCCGCCCTCGGTGGTGATGTCGCTCTCGCCGACGCCCGAGGCGTCGACGCGCTGGCGGATGATCGCCGCGGCCTGGTCGAGCTGCTCCTGGGTCGGGGCGGAGCCGTCAGTGGTCTGCGCCTCGAGGATGATCTGGGTGCCGCCCTGCAGGTCGAGGGCGAGCTCGGGCGTCCACGAGCTCTTCTGGAAGAGGTACACGCCGGCGGCGTTGATGCCGAACAGTACCGCCGTCACGATGAGCAGGCCGAGGAGGACCCGCCAGGCATGGCGGGTCGGCGATGTGGATGCCACGGAT
>JBASAE010000106.1:0-4382 GCA_049654285.1 Microbacterium sp. | reverse complement strand
CGCCAGCACCTCGGCGAGCCGGTCTCGTGCCTCGCCGGCGGTCGCGACGATGCGCTGCAGGTCGAGCACGTCGAGCGCGTCGTCGAGGGCCTGCAGGATGCGCATCCGCCGCGGTGCGGTCTCGGGCAGCTCGGCCTGCAGCTCGAGCAGCACCTCCAGGTCGAGGGAGAGCTCGAACACCTCCGCCTCGAAGATGGCGAGGTCCATGTGCCGCACGCGGTACAGCGGATCGGGGGAGGAGGTCTGGATGTCGCCCTCCCGCGTGGGCAGGAAGGGGTGGTAGTCGAGCAGCACCGGGTTGGACGCCCCCTCGAGATAGAACTCGACGGACTGACCCGCGGCGGCGTCGATCGGCAGCCACTGGTTGCGCGGGTTGAGGCTCTTGATCGGCGTGCCGTCCGGACGATAGGCCAGCGCCTCGCACTGGAACCCGGTCATGTTCACGTCGAAGCCCAGGTCGATGAGCGCCTCGATCCGGCGCCCGGCCCAGGACGCCGGGACCGTGCCGCTCACGCGGAACCAGGTGGTGCCCCATGCCGGTCCCCACTGCTGTCCGGCCTCGAACGGCGCGAAGTCGAGCGCGATGCCCTCGGCCGCCGCGATCGGCTCACCGGGAAGCGCGCGCGCCGCGATCTCCAGCGGGATGCGCGCGGAATGGATCGCGGGGACCACGCGCTCGGTGAGCACGCGCTTCACGCGGCCGACGGTGAGGGAGGTCTCTTCGTGCATCGGGATCGTGTCCCTTCGGGTGCCAGAATGTCGGGAAGGCCCGCGTGGGAACGAGCCACTAAAACGATCAAGTACGGTGAGTCTATGTCACGGTCCAAGCGTGTCACCATCTCGGACATCGCCCGCGAGGCGGGCGTGTCCGCCGGGGCGGTCTCCTTCGCCCTGAACGGACGCCCGGGGGTGAGCGAGCAGACCCGTCGCCGCATCCTCGCGATCGCCGAGGAGCACAGCTGGCAGCCGAGCTCCGCCGCCCGTGCGCTGGTCGGCGCGAAGGCCGGGGTCATCGGCCTCGCCGTCAACCGCCCGGCTCGGACGCTGGGCACCGAGGCGTTCTTCACCGAGCTCATCGCCGGCGTGCAGTCGTCGCTGGCCGCCCGGCGGATCGGCCTGCAGCTCGTCGTGGTCCCCACGATCGACGAGGAGACGGAGACCTACCGGCGGTGGAGGAGCGCGAACCAGGTCGACGGCGTGATCGTGCTCGACCCGATCGATGACGACCCCCGTCTTCCGGTGCTGCGCGACCTGAGCCTGCCCGCCGTGGTGATCGGCAGCGGCATGCCCGCGGAGGGCGACGAGACGGCGGTGGTGTGGCTCGACGACGCCAACGCCGCACACGCGGTCTTCGACTACCTCGTCGGCCTCGGGCACCGCCGCATCGTGTACGTCTCGGGCCCGGCGGAGTTCCAGCACACCCGCATCCGGGCCGAGGTGCTCGCCGGGCTGGGCTCCCGCGGGGTCACCGGCGAGAGCATCGCCACCGACTTCTCCCCCGCCCGTGCGACGGCCACCGCGCGGATGCTCCTCAGCCGCGCGGAGCGTCCGAGCGCGATCGTGTTCGACAACGACGTGATGTGCATCGCCGGTCTGCGCGTCGCGCAGGAGATGGGCGTGGTCGTGCCGGGCGAGCTCTCGCTGGCGTCCTTCGACGACTCGGTGGTGACCGGGCTGGTGCACCCCTCGATCACCGCGCTCACCCGTGACACCTTCGAGCTGGGCGTGCGGTCGGCCGACCTCTTGCTCGCACGGCTGGACGCGGCGGACGCGCCGACCAGTCGCCGCGGGCCCGTCCCCGTCCTCACGGTGCGCGAGAGCACCGGCCGTCCCTCGGTGCCCTAGCGGGGCCCTCTCTCGGCTGCCAGCGCGGGCGGCGAATCGGTCGAGCGCGCCGAGGATCTCATCGCTGCGCCAGAACGGGTCCACCTGCCCCCGTCGTCCGGGACATCTCCGCCGTTATGACACCACCGTGTTGTGGGAGGAGTAGGTCCCGGTGCCCGTCGACAGGTCGGGATGCACGAGATCGGTGATCCCCCGCGCCGCGAGCCGCCCCGCCTCCCCGGCATCGGTCGAGGTGACGAACGTCGGGTCGGCGCCCTCCGTCGTGGCGTCCACCCAGGCCTGGAAGATCGCGCCGCCCGGGCTCAGGGCCGCCCGGCTGACCGGGATCCCGTCCTCGTCCACCTCGACCACGATGCCGAGCGGACGGGCGGGCGCGGCCTGCCGCTCGCGCAGCTCGGGGATGACCTCGGCGAACCGTCGGCCGATCGGCTTGGCCTCGCCGTCCTGGTCGATCAGCCCGAGCGAGTACTCCAGCTCGGGGTAGTCGGCGAGCTGTCGGCTGACGTCGTGCGAGCACCACCAGGTGACGCCCCAGAGGTTCTCGGTGCGCGCGGCGGAGCGCACGGTCGCCTCCAGGAAGCCCGGCATCTCCTCGGGCTCGAGGCAGTTCGACGGTGCGCCGACCTCCTGCAGCCAGATCGGCCGGTGGGGGTCGACCTGGAACGCGCGGGACAGCTCGATCATGTACTCCGCGTGCCGGTCGGATGCCGTCGATCGGCCGCCGTACCGCTGCGCGGTGCCGTTGAAGATCCAGGAGTGCACCGTGGTCATCGCGCCGAGCCGGGCGGCGTGCGCGGGGGTGAAGCCGTGGCCGTCCATGTACCAGACCGCGTCGTACTCGCTGTGCACGTGCTGCTGGGCGGGGGCCGAGCGCTCGGCCGCGTCGAGCAGCGACACGATCCAGTTCTCCGCCTCGGCGGGGGTCACCGGCCACGGGTGCGGGTGCGTCTCGGCCGAGAACTGGTTGGTCTCGTTGCCCAGCGTGAAGCCGAGGAAGTTCTCGGCGTCCCCGAGGGAGGCGCCGAGCCTCTCGACCAGCGCGACCTGCCCGCTCAGCGCGTTCGGGTGCGTGAACATGTTCTTGTCGTGCCAGGTGAACAGCCAGGACGGGATGAAGTCGAAGCTGGAGAGGTGCCCCTGGATGACGTCGACCGAGGCGTCCAGACCGAACTCGGCGGCCACGTCCACCACCGCGCGCACATCGGCGACAGCCTGCTCGCGGATCAGCGTGCGGTTCGGCTGCAGCACCGTCCAGAGCGGGAAGACGCGCACGTGATCCAGCCCGAGCGCGGCGAGGCCGGCGAAGTCGCGGCGCACGTCGTCGAGGTCCAGGTCCAGCCAGGAGTGCATCCATTCGGTGCGCGGCGTGTAGTTCGCGCCGAAGCGCAGCGGGGCGTCGAGGGGAGCGGGGGTCATCGGCTCACTATACCGTTTTAGTAGAGAGCGTCGACGCCGACGGGCATCCGGGGCCCGATCCGGGCGATGGCCGAACGGGGCGGGAACGGCGGCAGCGTCCTCGCCGACGACGAGTTCGCGGAGCGGGGTGCCGCGCTGGATAGAATCTTCCCTGTACTGTCCGGACCGCCGGGCCCGGATCGAGGGGGAAGAGAATGACGGTGGAGACCGTGAAGAAGCATCAGGACTACAACCCGGGACCGCGGGTGGGCATCACGTTCTCGACATTCGACCTGCTGCACGCCGGTCACATCATGATGCTCGCCGAGGCGAAGCGGCAGTGCGACTACTTGATCTGCGGCCTGCAGATGGACCCCACGCTCGACCGCCCCGAGAAGAACGCGCCGACGCAGACCGTCGTCGAGCGGTACATCCAGCTGCGCGGCTGCGAGTACGTCGACGAGATCGTCCCGTACTCGACCGAGCAGGACCTGGAGGACATCCTGCGATCGTTCAAGCTCGACGTGCGCATCGTCGGCGACGAGTACGAGGACCGCGACTTCACCGGTCGCGCGTACTGTGAGGAGGCCGGGATCGAGCTGTACTTCAACAGCCGGGACCACAGGTTCTCCAGCTCCGGTCTGCGCAAGATCGTCGCTGAGAAAGAGGCCGAGCGCCTCTCGCGCAGCTGACGTCCTGCTGCGTCCCGGACCTCGTGGCGTGCGAACCCGGGTCTCGCCCGGTCAGGACGTCGTCTCGACGAGCATGTCGGGGCTGCCGCCGTTCTCGGCCCAGCGCAGGGACGCGGTGAGGATGCTGCGCAGCAGACCGTGGTCGACGGCCTCCAGATCCTTGAGGTACAGGCATCCGGTGCCGGTCGTGTGCGGCCCGAGTCGGCTCAGCACATCGGCGTGGGCATCCGTACCGTCGATCAGATAGATCGTCGTGGCGGTCCTGCGCGGCGCGAAGGCCAGCAGCGGGGTGTCGCCTTCGGTGCCGGTCGGATAGCGGTAGTGGCACGACCCGAAGCCGATGATGCTGCCCCAGACGACCGGCTCACGGCCGCTGATCCCCTGCATCAGCGCGGTCAGGGTCTCGGCGTCCCGGCGGCGCGCCGCCGGGGTCGCGCGGGCGATCAGCCC
>JBASAE010000105.1:0-7031 GCA_049654285.1 Microbacterium sp. | reverse complement strand
GCGCCGGATCCGCCGACATCGACCCCCGACTGCTCTACGGCCTGCCGGGCGGCGCGCCGATGGGCGACGGCCCGCCGATTCCGCCGGTGATGCGACTGGTCGGCACGGTGATGTCCGTCAAGCCGCTGCGGATCGGCGATGCCGTCTCCTACGGCTACACCCACCGTGCGGTCGCCGACACGACGATCGCCCTGGTCACCGGCGGGTACGCGCAGGGGATCGTGCGATCGCTCGGCAACCGCGGACACGTCGAGCTCGGCGGCGCGTTGCGGCCGATCGTCGGCCGGGTCGCGATGGACGTCTGCGTGGTCGATCTGCAGGACGCCGACTCGGACGTCGGGGAGGGCGCCGAGACGGTGTTCTTCGGCGGCACCGGACCGGCTGCGGCAGGCCTCGCGGAGTGGTCCCGGGCGACCGGGCTGACCGCGGGCGAGCTGATCGCGGTGGCCGGCGCCCGCGTACGACGGGAGTGGCAGGCATGACGCGACCGGTGCTGGAGATCTCCCGGCGGGTGTTCCGCGAGAACATCGCCGCCGTGCGGACGCAGATCGCGCCGAGCGCGTTGATGCTGGTGATGAAGGACGATGCCTACGGACACGGCCTGGAATGGGCCGTGGACGAGGCTGACGAGCTGAGCTGGTTCGGCGGCTACGACATCGCGACGGCGCTCCGCATCCGAGCGCGCAGGCCGGGGGAGGCCCGCGTGATCGCCTGGGCGACGTCTCCCGATGACGAGGTGGCGGCCGCGCTCGACGCCGACGTCGACCTCGGCGTGGGCACCCTGCCCTATCTGCACCGGGTGAGCGCACAGGCCGAGCGGACGGGCCGCACCGCCCGGGTGCATCTGAAGATCGACACCGGGCTGCACCGCAACGGCATCCGTTCCGAGGACTGGTCGGCGGTCGTCGCCGCCGCGCGGGATGCGGAACGGCGCGGATCGGTGTCCGTGGTCGGGGTGTGGAGCCATCTGGCCGAGGCCAGCGACGCCGAGGACGACGTCGCGGCGGGGGAGTTCCGCGCGGCGGTCGACGCGTTGCGCGCGGCCGGCGGCACCCCCGAGGTGCTGCACCTCACGGCGTCCGCCGCCTCGTGGTGGCGGCCCGAGCTACGCGGAGACCTGTGCCGCATCGGGGCCTTCTGCTTCGGCATCCGTTCGGCGGACGGCCCGCCGATTCCCGGGGTGCGGCCGATCGCTCAGCTGTGCGCCACGGTGCACGAGGTCCGGGACGGCCGGGCGCGTATCGGCATCGGCGCCTTCGACGGGCTGCCATCGACGCTGGCGGGCGCCGCGATCGGCACTCCCGCGGGAGCGCGGCTGCTGCGGGAGGTCAGCGCCTTCGACAGTATCGTCGAGGCCTGGCCGGGCGCGCGCAAGGGGGACGAGGTACGCCTGTTCGGACGAGGCGACCACGGCGAGCAGGATGCGACCGCGCTCGCGGAGCGGATCGACACCGTGGGCGAGGAGATCCTCACCCGACTCAGCCCGCGCGTCCAGCGCGTCGTCGTCCCCTGACCGGGTCGCGAGAACCCGTCAGTGCCTAGGCCGTCTCGACGAGGCGTGCGGTCTCGTCGAGCCAGGTCGTCGCGACGGCGCGCAGCTTCTCTTCGTACTTGCGGCCGTGGTGGGCGCAGAACAGCAGCTCGGAACCGTTCACCTCGGCGGCGATGTACGCCTGGGCGCCGCAGGAGTCGCAGCGATCCATGGCCGTCAGGCGGTAGCCGACGGAGGCCGTCTCACGTTCGGTCGTAGCGTTCATCTCGGTGCCTCCTCGATCTGGATCACTGTCGGTCGATGCTCAATACAACCACGCAGAGACCGGGGGCATGCCCTGCGGACGGTGTGTTTCGCTGTGCGCGTACTCGGCGCGCCCGGGTTCGCTGCGCCGGGGAGTGTCTGACGGCTCGCGCAGGGCGCCGCGAATAGAATCGTGGACTGTGACCGCCGAGTATTCCGCCCATCATCTGCAGGTGCTCGAAGGCCTCGAGGCCGTGCGCAAGCGTCCCGGCATGTACATCGGGTCGAACGGGTCGCCCGGCCTGATGCACTGCCTGTGGGAGATCATCGACAACTCCGTCGACGAGGCCGTCGCCGGCAACGGCGCCCGCATCGACGTGATCCTGCACGCCGACGGCAGCGTCGAGGTGCAGGACCGCGGTCGTGGCGTGCCGATCGACATCGAGCCTCGCACCGGTCTCACCGGTGTCGAGGTCGTCTACACCAAGCTGCACGCCGGAGGGAAGTTCGGCGGCGGCTCCTATGCGGCGTCCGGCGGCCTGCACGGCGTCGGCGCATCCGTCGTCAACGCGCTCTCCGAGCGGCTCGACGTCGAGGTCGACCGCGCCGGCAAGACGTATGCGATGTCGTTCCACCGCGGCGAGCCGGGAGTGTTCGCCGACCGGGGCGAGCCGACCCCGGAGGCGCCCTTCACCCCGTTCGAGAGCAAGAGCGAGCTGCGCGTCGTGGGCAAGGCCTCCAAGGGCGTCACCGGCACGCGGGTGCGGTACTGGGCCGATCGGCAGATCTTCACGAAGGACGCCGCGTTCCAACTCGCCGAGCTGGAACAGCGCGCTCGGCAGACCGCGTTCCTCGTGCCCGGCCTCGAGATCGTCATCCGCGATGACCGCACCGAGGACAGGACCCAGACCTCGTACCACTACGAGGGCGGCATCACCGAGTTCGCCGACTTCCTCGCCACGGACGCCCCGGTCACCGACACCTGGAGGCTGCAGGGCAGCGGGAGCTTCACCGAGACGGTTCCGGTGCTGCAGAACGACGGCTCGATGCGGGCCACCGAGGTCGACCGCGAGTGCGTCGTCGACATCGCACTCCGCTGGGGAACGGGCTACGAGACCGTGACCCGATCCTTCGTGAACATCATCTCCACCCCCAAGGGCGGCACGCATCAGCAGGGCTTCGAGCAGGAGCTGCTCAAGTCGATCCGGGGCCAGGTCGAGCAGAACGCGCGCCGGCTCAAGGTCGGGAACGACAAGCTCGAGAAGGACGACGTGCTGGCCGGTCTCACCGCCGTCCTCACCGTCACGCTGCCGGAACCCCAGTTCGAGGGGCAGACCAAGGAGGTTCTCGGCACACCGGCGGTGCGCACGATCGTCGCGAAGGTGGTGCGCACCGAGCTCGCCGCGAAGTTCGCCTCGACCAAGCGCGACGACAAGAGCCAGACCTCCATGCTGCTCGACAAGGTGGTCGCCGAGATGAAGGCGCGCATCTCCGCGCGCACGCACAAGGAGACCCAGCGCAGGAAGAACGCGTTGGAGTCCTCTTCGCTGCCGGTGAAGCTGGTCGACTGCCGATCGAACGACGTGCAGCAGTCCGAGCTGTTCATCGTCGAGGGCGACTCGGCTCTCGGCACCGCGCGGAACGCCCGCAACAGCGAGTTCCAGGCGCTGCTGCCGATCCGGGGCAAGATCCTGAACGTGCAGAAGGCCTCGGTCGCCGACATGCTGGGCAACGCCGAGTGCGCGGCGATCATCACCACGATCGGCGCGGGGTCGGGGCGCACGTTCGAGCTGGACCAGGCCCGGTACGGCAAGATCATCCTGATGAGTGACGCCGACGTCGACGGCGCGCACATCCGCACCCTCCTGCTGACGCTGTTCTTCCGCTACATGAGGCCGCTCGTGGAGGCCGGCCGGGTGTTCTCCGCCGTGCCGCCGCTGCACCGCGTGATCGTGATGAACCCGGGCTCCAAGCCGAACGAGACGATCTACACCTACTCGGAGGCCGAACTGCACGCCCTGCTGGCGAAGCTGCAGAAGGCCGGGAAGCGCTGGCAGGACCCGATCCAGAGGTACAAGGGCCTCGGCGAGATGGACGCCGATCAGCTCGCGACCACCACCATGGAGAAGACGGGACGGCTGCTGCGGCGCGTGACGATCGAGGATGCCGAGGCCGCCGACGCCGCCGTCCGCACCTTCGAGTTGCTCATGGGCACCGACGTCGCTCCCCGCCGTGAGTTCATCATGACCTCCAGTGACCGCCTGAGCCGCGAGTCGATCGACGCCTGACACGTCTCACGGCCCCTCGGAAGAAAGGGACTCCTGAGGAGCCGCGAACCGGCTCAGCCGACCGCCGTGCCGATCGATCCGATCACGGCGTCGAGGAGCTGACCTGAGGCGTCGCGCTTCGCACCGGGTTCCGGCAGCTGACGCACGGCGCCGTCGGTGCCGACCGCCCGCGGCGCCACACCCACCCAGGCCAGGGTCAGTCGATCCTCGCCCTTCAGGAACGCGTGCGAACGCACACCTCCGGTGGCCCGGCCCTTGCCCGGGAACTCGGCGAAGGAGGACACCTTCGCGCGGCCCCCGTCCACGCCGGCGAGCAGCCCTTCGGCGCCGGACACCGTCACGACGACGGCTTCCGCGGCATCCCGGACCACCCCGAAGGAGATGGCCTCGGCTCCGGAGCCGAGCTTGACGCCGGCCATGCCGCCGGCCGGAGCGCCCTGCGGGCGCACGTTCGAGGCGGCGAAGTGCAGCAGCTGGGCGTCAGAGGTCACGAACACCAGCTCGGCGTCGTCCGGCGCCGGAGCCGCGCCGATCACGACGTCCTTCGGCTTCAGCCCGATGATCTCCAGCTCGGGTCGCACCGCGAGGCCCGAGGGCACGACCCGCTTGACGACGCCGTCCTTGGTACCCAGCGCCAGCGGGGTGTCGTCGTCGAACCGGATCAGCGCGAGCACCTTCTCGGTCCTGTCGGTGATCCCGAGATAATCCGCGATCCGGACCCCGGCTCCCAGCCCGACCGATGTGGGCGGGACCGCCGGAACGTCCACGGGGGTGAAGCGCAGCACGCGGCCGCGGCTGGTCACCGCACCGATCTCGCTGCGCGTCGTGGTCTCCAGCCTCGCCAGGATCGCGTCGTGCTTGCTGCGTCGGGCCGGCGTCGTGATCCCTGCACCGGGCTCGAGGTCCACCCGCACCGCGCGTCCCGTCGTCGAGAGCAGCAGGGTCGTCGGGGCATCGGCGATCTGCAGCTCGGCCGCCGACTTCGTCGAACGCTGCTTCGGCGGCGCCGCGTTCAGCAGCAGCGTGCGGCGCGGGGTCCCGAACGTCTCGGCCACGGCGTCCAGCTCCGCGGCGACCTGGGCCCGTACGAGTGCGGGATCGCCGAGCAGCCTCTCCAGCTCGGCGATCTCGGTGAGCAGCGTGTCGCGCTCGGCCTCCAGCTCGATGCGGGAGAACTTGGTCAGTCGCCGCAGGCGCAACTCGAGGATGTACTCGGCCTGCACCTCGTCGAGCTCGAAGACCTGCTGCAGGCGCTCACGGGCGGTCTCCGAGTCGTCCGACGATCGGATCACCTGGATGACCTCGTCGATGTCGAGGATCGCCACCAGCAGGCCTCGCACCAGGTGCAGCCGCTCGTTGCGGCGGGCGAGGCGGTACCTGCTGCGCCGTGTGATGACCTCGATGCGGTGGCCGAGGTAGACGCCCAGCAGCTCCTTGAGGCCGAGCGTTCGGGGCTGACCCTCGACCAATGCGACGTTGTTGATCGAGAACGAGTCCTCCAGCGGCGTGAACCGGAACAGCTGATCCAGCACCGCGGCCGGATCGAACCCGGTCTTCACCGTGATCACCAGTCGCAGCCCGTTCTTGCGGTCGGTGAGGTCCTGCACGTCGCTGACGCCCTGTAGCTTCTTGGCGTTCACGGCGTCTTTGAGCTTCTCGATCACCCGCTCCGGTCCGACCTGGTACGGAAGCTCGGTGACGACGATGCCCGTCTTGCGCGGGCCGAGGGACTCGATCGAGGTCTTCGCCCGCAGCCGGAAGGCACCGCGGCCGGTCGTGTAGGCGTCCTTGACGCCGTCGAGCCCCATCAGGATGCCCCCGGACGGGAAGTCCGGGCCGGGCACGAACTCCATCAGATCCGACGTGTCCGCGTCCGGGTTCTCCAGCAGATGCGTCGCGGCGGCGATGACCTCGATGAGGTTGTGCGGCGCCATGTTGGTCGCCATCCCGACCGCGATGCCGCTCGCGCCGTTCACCAGCAGGTTGGGGAACGCCGCGGGCAGCACGGCCGGCTGCTGGAACTGGCCGTCGTAGTTGGGCACGAAGTCGACGACGTCCTCGTCCAGCCCCTCGGTCATCGCGAGGGCGGATGCCGCGAGCCGGGCCTCGGTGTAGCGGGATGCCGCCGGGCCGTCGTCGAGGGACCCGAAGTTGCCGTGCCCGTCGACGAGCGGCACGCGCAGGGCGAAGTCCTGGGCGAGCCGGACCAGCGCATCGTAGATCGCCGAGTCGCCGTGCGGGTGCAGCTTTCCCATCACTTCGCCGACGACGCGTGCGCTCTTGACGTGCCCACGGTCAGGGCGCAGCCCCATCTCCGCCATCTGATAGAGGATGCGGCGCTGCACCGGCTTCATGCCGTCCCGTGCGTCCGGCAGCGCACGGGAGTAGATCACCGAGTAGGCGTACTCCAGGAAGGAGCCCTGCATCTCCTCGGACAGATCGATGTCCTGGATGCGTTCGTCGACCGGTTCGGACGGGGTGGTACGGGCCATCATTTCTTCGCGCGGAGGCTTCCTAGGAAAGATCGGGTCGGTCAGGCCGCGCAGCCGCAGATGGGCACTGTGACAGACTGGCGACGATGTCACTCATGCTACCGGCCGCCTCCTCCGCGACGCGGAGCATCGCCGGGGTGGCGGACGACCTGCTGGCATCGCTGCGCGGCGGGTCGGCCTCGCTGCCCGCGGTGCGTTCCGCCGTGCTCGTCGTGATCGACGGGCTCGGTGCGATCCCGTTGCGCGCCCACGCCGGGCACGCCCGGGGGTTGACGGCCGGGATGACGAGGAAGGACGTCGCGACATCGGTCTTCCCGACGACGACCGCTGCGGCGCTCACCACGCTGCTGACCGGCGTCATGCCGGGGGAGCACGGTCTGGTCGGCTACCGGGTCCGCGATCCCCGGTCCGGCCTTCTCGTGAACCAGCTCAGCGACTGGGAGAGGGCGAAGGCCGACCCCAGGGAGTGGCAGGCCGCCCCCACGGTGTTCGAACGCGCGGCGGGCGCCGGGCATC
>JBASAE010000104.1:0-3433 GCA_049654285.1 Microbacterium sp. | reverse complement strand
ACCCGGGCGCAGGCCGCGACGGCCGCCTGCGCGGATCGCCGGAGGTTCGCGTCATCGAAGTTCACCAGCCGGTTCACCCCTGCGCGTACCTCACGGCGCTGGCGCAGTTCCTCCCAGGCCGCGGCGGTGCGGAGCGCGCCCATGGCGCCGAGGATCTGACGGATGGCCTCCCCCTCGCGGACCACCACCCGCTGCATGCCGCGGACCTCGCGGGCCTTGGCGGCGACCCCGAGACGATGAGCCGCTCCGACCAGCGCCATGGCGGCCTCGGGCGACGGGCAGGCGACCTCCAGCATGGCCGATCGCCCGGGCTCGCTGAGCGTTCCGGCGGCGAGGAAGGCGCCACGCCAGATCCCGGCGACCTCTTCCCGCGATCCGGTGGTGAGACGGTTCGGCAGGCCGCGCACGGGGCGCCGGCGCTGATCGAGCAGGCCCGTCTGACGGGCCAGGGTCTCCCCCGCCGCGATCACCCGCACCGCCCAGCGCGCCCCATCGGCACCCGCTCCGCTCTGCACCGTGCTGGCCTTGACCTGGGCGATCTCGGGCCGCACTCCGTAGAGCTCGGCGATGTCGCGGGCGACCCGCTTCGCCAGCGTCTCGGCGTCGACCTCGGCCTCCACCGCCACCCGTCCTGCGATCGAGTGCAGCCCGCCGGCGAACCGCAGAATCGTGGTCATCTCGGCAACCCGCACCGAAGGCGGTGCGTTACGGATCGAGACCAGTTCTGCCTTGACGTCGGTGGTTAGTGCCACGGGACTCCCTCACGCTTCGTGCGCCGGATCGCGGCGCAAGGGACCAGCCTACAAGCTCCCGCTCCCGGCTACTCCCGGCCGAGGTCGCGGTGACGCACGTTCACCGCGATGCCCGGGGTCTCCGCGAGCCGATGGGCGAGCTCCTCGGCCATCGCCACGGAACGGTGCTTGCCGCCGGTGCAGCCGATGGCCAGCGTGGAGTGGCTCTTGTTCTCGCGCTGGTATCCCTCCAGCACGGGCAGCAGCGCTGCCGAATAGGCGTCGAGGAACTCGTCCGCGCCCTCCCGCGACAGCACGAAGTCGCGAACCGGCGCATCCTGTCCGGTCATGCCGCGCAGCTCGTCGTTCCAGAACGGGTTGGGCAGGAACCTCATGTCGGCGACCTGGTCGACGTCGGTGGGCAAGCCGTACTTGAACCCGAAGCTGAGGATGGTGAGCCGATGCCGGGCCGCCCCCTCCTCCGAGAACATCTCGGACACCTGCGTGGCGAGCTGGTGGATGTTGAGATCCGAGGTGTCGATCAGCATGTCCGCCGCCTCGCGGATCGGCGCGAGGCGGTTCCGCTCGGTGCGGATCCCGTCCAGCAGCGTCCCGTCGCCCTGCAGCGGGTGGGGACGGCGGACGGACTCGAAGCGGCGCACCAGCACGTCGTCGGATGCATCGAGGAACAGCACCTGGACCGAGCCGTGCGAACGCAGCGCACGGGCGACGCCGGGGAAGTCGTCGAAGAGGTTGCGCCCGCGCACGTCCACCACGGCGGCCACCTTCGGGAGGTTGGCGCCGCCCATCCCGGTGAGATCGAGCAGCGGACGGAGGATCTGCGGCGGCAGGTTGTCCACGACGTACCAGCCGCGGTCCTCGAGCACGTTCGCCGCCGTCGTCCTGCCCGCACCGGACATCCCGGTGACGATGAGGAACTCGCCCTTCTCCTCGGACGGCTGCGCGCTGTCGGTCTCCTCCGTCATGTGTCTCCTCCTCCGTCAACCCTAGCCGGATCGGGCGCCGGCCAGGTGGCTGTGGATGCTGCGCGCCATGGTCGGTCCGATGCCCGGGACCTCCTGGATGTCGTCGGCGCCGGCTGCCCGCAGCGCCGCGACCGAGCCGAAATGCCTCAGCAGCGCCTTGATGCGCATCTCACCGAGCCCCGGCACCTCGGACAGCACCGTGGCGATGTCGCGCCGACGCCGGCGGCGCTGATGCGTGATCGCGAAGCGGTGCGCCTCATCACGCAACCGCTGCACCAGATACAGCGCCTCGCTGGTGCGCGGCAGGATCACCGGGAAGTCGTCGCCGGGCAGCCAGATCTCCTCGAGCCTTTTGGCGATGCCGCACAGGGCGATGCCGGTGGCTCGGCTGTCCTGCAGCGCCCGCGCCGCCGCGGCCACCTGCGGCTGCCCGCCGTCGACGATCAGCAGCTGCGGACGGTACGCGAACCGCGGACGCTTCGTCTCCGCCTCCTCGTCCGCCGGGGCCGCATCGAGGTGCGCGAGCCGCCGCATGAGCACCTGGTACATCGAATCGGTGTCGTCGGTGGTCTCGGCGATGTTGAACGAGCGGTACTGGTCCTTGCGGGGCAGACCGTCCTCGAAGACCACCATCGATGCGACCACGTTGGTTCCGCCCAGGTGCGAGATGTCGTAGCACTCGATGCGCAACGGCGCCTCGTCCATGCCGAGCGCGTCCTGCAGGTCGGTGAGCGCCTGGGTGCGTGCGACGTAGTCGCTGGTGCGCTTGGTCTTGTGCCGGATCAGTGCCTGCTGGGCGTTCAGGGTCGCGGTGCGCATGAGCTCGGCGCGCTGGCCACGCTGGGCGACGGCGATCTCGACTTTCCTCCCGCGCCGCTCGCGCAGCCACTGCTCCAGTTCGGCGGCGTCGTCGGGCAGGGACGGCACCAGGATGCGACGCGGGACGTCGGCGGCCTCGCCATAGGCGCGCTGCAGCACCTGGTCGACCAGGTCCGGGCCGGCGATGTCGATCTCCTTCTCGATCGTGGTGGCCCGGACCCCGCGCACCCTCCCGCCGCGGATCACGAAATGCTGCACCGCTGCCGACAGCTCGTCCTCGGCGATGCCGAACAGATCGGCGTCCTCGTCCGCAGGGAGCACGAGCGCACTCTTGCCGAGCACGGCCTCGATCGACGCGAGCTTGTCGCGATAGGTCGCGGCCGCCTCGTAGTCCATCGCGGCGGATGCCTGCCTCATCCGTCTGGTCAGCTCCCGGGTGAACCGCTCATCGCCGCCCTCCATGAAGGCGATGAAGTCGTCGACCATCGCCCGGTGCTCCTCGATCGTGCAGGTCATCGAGCACGGCCCGCCGCATCGGCCGATCTGTCCGGGGAAGCACGGCCGGCCCGTCTGCATCGCCCTCCGGTAGCTCGCATCGCTGCACGTACGGATCGGGAACGCCCTGACCATCAGGTCGATCGTGTCGTGCACCGCCCACACCTTGGGATACGGTCCGAAGTACTTCGCCCCCGGGATGCGATGGTTCCGCGTGACGATCACTCGGGGCGCCTCATCGGCGAGCGTGATCGCCATGAAGGGATACGACTTGTCGTCCTTGTAGCGCACGTTGAACGGCGGATCGAACTCCTTGATCCACATGTACTCCAGCTGCAGGGAGTCGACGTCCGTGGCGACGACCGTCCATTCCACGGACGCCGCCGTGGTGACCATGCGACG
>JBASAE010000103.1:0-5780 GCA_049654285.1 Microbacterium sp. | reverse complement strand
CTCCTTGTCGATCCACTCCTTGCCGGAGTAGGCCCGCGCGAAGGACTCGGCGAAGTCGACCGGATCGTCGCCCGTGAGGTCGCGCAGCGGCGTGCCGTCGATCGCGGCCCGCTCCCAGAGGTCGGCCAGGTCGGTGAACATCTGGGTCATGGTGTCGCCGTCGGTGACACCGCCGGTGTACATCAGGTAGCGGCTCATCGCCTTGGCGGACGTCCCGTACGGTTCCGGCAGCGCCTCGATGCGGGCCCTGTCCTGCCGGTACTGTTTCTTCTGCTCGAGCGATCCGGTGATCAGCTCGATCCACTTGGCGGCCATGTCAGGCTCCTTCTTCCCTCGTGTCTTCGGCGTGGAGCTGTTCCAGTCGTTCTGCGAGGAAGCTCCACGTCCCCCAGAACTCGTCGAGGCCCTGCCGCCCCTGTGCGTTCAGCGTGTACACCTTGCGCGGCGGGCCCTTCTCGGACGGCACCTTCTCGACGCCGACCAGGCCGCGCTGCTCGATGCGCACCAGCACGGCGTACACGGTGCCCTCGGCGATGTCGACGAAGCCCCGTTCGCGCAAGGATGCGGTGATCTCGTATCCGTAGGCGGGGCGCTGCGCCAGCACGGCGAGGACCACGCCCTCCAGGACGCCCTTGAGCATCTCGGTCTCCTGCTTGCCCATGTCGCCCCCTTCAGTACTCGATGATGTTGACTACCAGTACAAAGTAACACTGACTACCAGTACTCAGCAACAAAGAATACTGAGAGTCCGCCGTGGATCCTGAGCACAGAAGCCAGGTACAAGGTCAGGCGATGTCACGCACCAGGAAACACACGGCTCCGACCCCGGAAGACATCGCCATCCACCCCGCCAGCGCCCAGGAGGCGATCACAGGATCGAGGGCGTCCGCTGGCGAGACCCCCAACGCCATCAGATCGAAGCCACCGGCCTCGACCATCGTCAGAAGGGGAAGCCACACAGCGACACGGGGCCAGAAGATCGCAACGATCATGGCTACGCCGAGCGTCAGGGGAGCGACGAAAAGCGTGAGCAGGTGAAGCTCCATGATGAGCCCGATCGCGAACCCCCACAGCGCCGAGATCGCTCCCACACCCACGGCCGCCGCCACGGCACGCCCATCGATCGCGATTCCGCCGATCGCCACACGCAGCGCGACATGGCCGCCGACAACGGCGAGCGTCGCGATGACCGACCCGCCGAGGGCCGTGAACGGTGCACGTGCCGCGGCGATGACCCACCGAGGATGCAGCGTCGCCTGCCGGGCCACGACGCCGTTGCGGCGATCCACCGTGTAGCGGAACGCGCCGTGGATGGCAGACATGATCGCGGCGTAGATCGCGATGACCACCTCGAACGACGCGGCGTAAATCCCCTTCTCCTCGTCCGAAGCCGTAGCGAGTTCATGAGGGACATTCGCGGCGAGAGAAAGCGAGAGCGCCACGGCCAAGAGGGCGACGGCAAGCAGCGTCAGGTCGCCCGAGAAGCTCCTCCCCTGCGCTCTGAGCGCACGCAGGATCACGACATCCGCCGACGAGCGACGCCCCACGCCGCGGCGGTGAGCAACGCCGTCCAGACGATGCAGAGGAGGAGCGCGGTGGGAAACGCCAGCAGCTCGCCACGATACCCCGGCACGCTGAGCGCCGCGAGCGTCAGTCCGGGCGAGAACCGCGCGATCTCCGGCGCGGTGCGCAGCAGCATGAGCTCGGCAGCCAGAGGAAGGGCGAGCACGACGCCGGCGGCGACATAGTAGTTCTTGGCGATCCATCCTACGGAACCGCCCATCACAGCGCCGATCGCCGTGCAGAGCAGCGCCCCGGCCATGATCCGCCACACCTGCACCGAGAACACAAGATCCAGATCATTGAGAATCAGGATCGCGTGGGCCGCGACTGACCAGATGACGCAGACGCCGATGGTGAGCACAAGGCTGAATGCCACGCCGCCGATCGTCTTGCTCCAGAAGGCGCGATGAAAGCCCAGCTCCGAGAGCGAGCGATCCATCGAAAGGTAGTAGTACTCGCGCGTCACGGCATAGGCGCCGGCGAAGGCGGCCGTGACGAAGGTCCACGCGAGGGGCTGGAAGACGCGTACGGTCGCAGCTTCCGCCGTGTACTCCGCCAGACGTCCGAGCTCGCTGTCTGAGGTGAGCACCACCACCGGGATCAGCAGCGCGAGCATGCATACCGCCAGCAGCGTCAGTCCGCTCGCTGCGCGCAGCGCCTCGCCTCTCGCCGCGGCGATCATGCGCGCCCCCTTTCTACGATGTCGAAGTACCGGTTCTCCAGCGATTCGCTTCCCTCGTCGAGAAGAGCATCGAGCGAACCGGTGTAGAGGACCGAGCGATCGATGATGACGACCTCGTCGACGATCTGCTGCACTTCAGCGAGCTGATGGCTCGAGATGAGCACCGTGCCGCCTGCATTGGCGAAGCCGCGGAGGTACCGACGAAGCCAGCGGATGCCGTCCGGATCGAGGCCGTTGGCCGGCTCGTCGAGCACGAGGATGCCTGGCGACCCGAGGAGGGCGGCGGCGAGCCCGAGTCGCTGCACCATGCCCGTCGAGAAGGTCTTGACGCGGCGCTTCGCATCGGGAGCCAGCCGAACCTCCGCCAAGACCTCGTCGACGCGCCCGCGCGGCGCCCCGATCGCCAGGCGCGCGATCTCGAGGTGACGCCTGGCCGTGATCCCCACCTCGAAGCCAAACCCGTCCATGTGCACGCCGACCGTGCGAGCAGGATCGCTGAGCTCGGCGAACGGCGCGCCGTTGATCAGCACCTCGCCGCTGGTGGGCCGGAGCAGCCCGACAAGGGCACGCATGGTCGTTGACTTCCCCGCGCCGTTTGGCCCGAGGAGGCCGACCACCGCGCCGCGGGGCACCACGAAGGAGAGGTCGTGCACAGCGACATGGGAGCCGTATCTCTTCGTCAGCCGACGAACCTCGATGGCGTTGTCGTTCATATACTGCTCCTTACTCTGCAGGGATGCTCGACCCGCCGCCGACACCGGCCAGCGGGCGAAGGACATGGGTCTCCCACAGCGCTTGCCAGGCATTGTGGGAGTCGAGTTCGACCCGGGCGAGACCTGCCGGGGGGAGATCGACGTCGTCGGGGAGACGGACCGATGCGATCCCCGCCACAGGCACGGTGGCCCCCGGGATCTCGATCGGGAAGAGCGCGTTGACCGGGGCCGCGACGCCGACGGGAGAGATCGGTGTCGCGGTTCCCGACGCATACCGGATGTTCGCCAGCACCCCATTGCTCAGGAGTTCGACCGGCCTATCCTCTGTGAGAGCGGCACGAAGGCCCGTCCCACTCTCCACGAGAATCGCCTCCTCATGCCCCGTCGCGACGAAGCCGACTGTCATCGTCGACGGGATGCTGATCGACGACCCCGCGAAGACGACCGCGGAGACGAGAGCCGCGTTGACGAGCACGAAACGCACGCGGGAGATGCCGGACCGCCAGGTCCGTGAAAGCGTTCGTACGAGCATTGCGACGACGATCACGGCGACGAACGCCTGGAGCGCCAGGACGGCAACGGCGACGAATGCGCCTCCCCCTGAAAGGCCGCGCACAACTCTCCCGATCGCGAACCACACCAGCAGGAAAGGGACGGCATAGCTGAGCAGGCCGAACGGAACGGTCCACCATCGCACCAGCTGCCGCGACCCGACGGGGCCGCCATAGAGCCTTCGTGAGACGAAGGCAGCGGCATCCGCCATCGCGCGCACCCGGAGGTTCGGCTCATCGATGGCGCTCATGAACGCGATATAGCCGTCGAACCGCACGAAGGGGATGAGGTTCACCAGAACGACGCCGTAGCATGCCACGGCAAGTACGACGAGGGTGTGCGACGCAGACGAATCCCCCATCGCTCCGGAGGCGATGGCACACAGAGAACCGATGACAACGTTCGTCGCGGGACCAGAGAGCGCGACGACGACACGGTGCCATCGATGAGGCAAACGCCAGCCGTCGGTGACGTCGACGAAGAAGGCGGGGTTGAAGTAGAAGATCATGAAGCCCGCGCGCCGAGGCGTCGCACCGAAACGCGTGAGCGTGAGGCCGTGCGCAGCTTCGTGGAGAAATGTGGCGAAAGACATGACGACGATGACGGTGAGGAATCCGGGCAGCGGCAGTGGCGATGTGAGGGCCTGCTGAATCCGCGGAAGCTGGACGATCGTCGCGACGAAGCCGATCGCCGCGACGGCAACGAGAGGGAACAGCATCCATGCGCGCGTGATGGGCCGCACGGCCTCGTCGATCCACGAGAAGATCCTCGGCGCATTCATGGTTGCCACTTGCACGGTGAACGGCGGCCGGAAAGTCACCCGCCCAACCGGCTGCTTCTGCGTACTGCTCAACAGTCCGCTCGCCTCGAAACGAGAGAGGAGACGCAGAAAAGAATCCTCATCCTCCTCCGCCGCGAACCGGCCGTGCAGCGCACGGACGGACGTGCCGCCGTCCATTGCCGAAAGCAGTTCGACCACGGATCGCGACACCCGTGACGAGGGCACGCCGCTGACGATGACGAGCCACGACCCGTGATCGGGACCGTGCTCGAACGTCACGCCTGCAGCGAGGCGGGGCTGATCGTCGAACGTGACGGCACGAGAGCGCGATGACCGGATGGATCTGTCAAACATCGGAGCACGTCACCCGTTCTGTCCGCGCCCGCGTCGTCTCGAGCAGGAGCATTCCCGCTCCCGGCGCGACACCGGGAGCCCGGACCGGGTGGATGACGGGAGGGGAGAAACCCGCTTCCAAGAGTTCTTCGGCGAGCTGCGCCGAATCGAGGATCCGCAGCCTGCTCGTCAGCACGACGGCATCGGCGACGCCATCGAGATCGGCGAGCCGCACCCAGTTGACCAGACGCACCGCACCGTCATCCACGATCTGCTGAGAGCACAGGTAGTCCTCGCTCGTGGCGCCGTCGCGGACTTCGACCACGTGGTCCTCCGTCTCACGCAAGGCGGTGACGGCATCGTCCCCGGCGATGGAGAGAGCGAAGATCCCGCCGTCCGCGAGGTGCCGATGCACCGCCGCATAGAGATCACGGCGCCCCTCGGCGTCGAGGAGCGTGATGGATGTCGCACCGATCACGACAAGACGGTATTCACGACCCAGATTGAAGTCGCGCATGTCAGCGATCACGACATCGACGCGATCGTCATCGGACAGCGCCCGCTGCAGATGGGCCAGCATGTCGGGAGAGAGATCGAGGGCGGTGACGAGATGCCCTGAACGGGCCAGGGGTATGGTGAGCCTCCCGCCGCCCGCAGCGATGTCGAGGACAGGGCCACCGGTCCGGCGCGCAAAGCGCAGCACCTCGCGCACCTCGGACCTGTCCGGCCCGACGAGGTTCGCGTAGAACTGCGAACCAACACCGGCATAGACGTCCAAGGGACTGGGGGTCGCCCCGGACTCGGCGAATCGCGCTCGGACCGAGTCCGTCAGCTGGCCGCTCATATGGTTGAACCTCCGAAAGGAATGACTCGCTCAGGGTGCGGACCGACGGAAGTCCGCCCGCACCCCTCACTCAGGTTGCGATGGCGGCGAAGCCGATGGCGATCGTGATGATGTAGCTCGCGTGCTCCCACCACTCCAGGGGCGCGTCGAGCTCATCGAGCTCTTCGAAATGAAGAGTCATGTCCTTCTGCATAGTCACCTCCGATCAGGTCAGGGAAAGCGCGATCATGCCGAGCGCGACGCCATAGGAGAACCCCCGGAACCAGTCCCAACCATCGTCAGGAGCCTCCATCGAATCGAGTTCCACGAACT
>JBASAE010000102.1:0-5131 GCA_049654285.1 Microbacterium sp. | reverse complement strand
GGGTACGACTACGCGTTCACCACCAAGGTATACGGCTCACTGGTCTCCGGATGCCCGGTGATCTTCGCCGGCGTCGGCCCCACGGGGCCGTTCCTCCGCGCCGAATCCGCGGAGCAACCGGTCGGCGTGGCGGTGGACTGGAGCGCGGCACCGGTGCGCGAGGCGATGCTGAGCGCGGCGGAGTCGCCGCTGCGAGAGCGTGGACGGGCGGCGCTCGCGGAGTGGGCTGCGGGGCGGTACTCGCTCCGATCGGTCGCCGAGCGCATCGTCGCCGAGTCGGAGACCGTGGTCCGCAGCCGTCGCGACGGTTGAGCGCGAGGGCGAGAACGAGACGGCACGGGAGCACCTCGGCGCTCATCCCTCTACGATGGAGGGGTGAAGATCGCTGTCGTCGCCCTCGGAAAGATCGGGCTTCCCCTCGCCGTCCAGTTCGCCTCCTCCGGACACGACGTGATCGGCGTCGACGTCAATCAGAAGGCCGTGGACCTGATCAACGCGGCGCAGGAACCGTTCCCCGGCGAGGCGCACCTGCAGGAGAAGCTCTCCGAGCTGATCCCCGCGGGACGTCTGCGCGCGACCACCGACTACGCCGAGGCGATCCCCGGCGCAGATGCCGTGGTCCTGGTGGCCCCGGTGTTCGTCGACGATGAGACCTGGGAGCCGGACTTCCGCTACATGGATGCCGCGACGCGGTCGCTCGCCGAGCATCTGACGCCCGGCACGCTCGTCTCCTACGAGACGACACTGCCCGTCGGCACCACGCGCACGCGCTGGAAGCCGATGCTGGAGGAGGGGTCCGGGCTCACCGAAGGAGTCGACTTCCACGTCGTGTACTCGCCCGAGCGCGTGCTCACCGGCCGCGTCTTCGAGGACCTGCGCAAGTACCCGAAGCTGATCGGCGCGCTCTCCGCCGAGGGCACCAGGCGCGCCAGGGAGTTCTACGAGGCCGTGCTGCAGTTCGACGAGCGCCCCGACCTCGCGCAGCCCAACGGTGTCTGGGACCTCGGCAGCACCGAGGCGTCCGAGATGGCTAAGCTCGCCGAGACCACCTACCGCGACGTCAACATCGGCCTGGCCAATCAGTTCGGCCTGTTCGCCGCGTCGCACGGCATCGACGTGTACAAGGTGATCGAGGCCTGCAACTCCCAGCCCTACAGTCACATCCACCGACCCGGCATCGCGGTCGGCGGGCACTGCATCCCGGTGTACCCGCGGCTGTACCTCTCGACCGATCCCGACGCCGACATCGTGCGCACCGCCCGCAACCTGAACGCCTCGATGCCCGAGCGCCTGGTCGCGCAGGCCGAGGGCATCCTCGGATCGCTCGCGGGCCTGCGGGCCGTCGTGCTCGGCGCCGCCTACCGCGGGGGCGTGAAGGAGACCGCGTTCTCGGGGGTGTTCCCGACGGTCGAGGCGCTGCGCTCGCGCGGCGCTGAGGTGTTCGTGCACGATCCGATGTACACGGACGACGAGCTGCGCGGCTACGGCTTCGAGCCGTTCGCGATCGGCGACGCGGCGGATCTCGCGATCCTGCAGACCGATCACGCGGAGTACAAGACGCTGGCACCCGCCCAGATCCCCGGCGTGAAGCTGCTGGTCGACGGGCGTCGTGCCACCGACGCCGACCTCTGGTCCGGCACACCGCGCATCGTCGTCGGCACCGCGGGCTGACGTCCTGAGATGAGCGGCGCGCTGCGCAGGATCGCGACGTCGGCCTTCGTCGCGCTGCCATATCAGATCGCGGACCGCATCCATCCCTGGCGTCGCCGTATGTATCGGGAGACGGCCGTCACCGCCGTCGAGGCTGATGAGCGCACTCTCCTGATCGGTCCGGTGAACTCGGCGGGCCAGGGGTATGCCTGGGCACGGGCCGCCGAGTTGCTCCCGGGCGTGACGGCGGTGAACCTCATGTACCGGGGGACTGCCGACAGATTCGGCTTCCCCGCCGACCACTCGGTGCGCGCCGACGTCGCATCCGGGGTACGTCGGTGGCAGGAGGGCGAGCGTCGGGCGATCGAGAGCGCGTTCACGCATGTGATAGTCGAGTCCGGTGCCCATCTCTTCGACACGCACGTCTCGATGGCCGACCATCTCAGATCGATGGCCGACGCAGGCATCAGCGTCGCACTGCTGTTCCACGGCAGCGACATCCGCAGGCCCCGCACGCATGCGAGGTCCGAGCCCGATTCGCCGTTCCGCGATGGGCAGTACGACGAGACCGAGCTGCTGGAGACGATCACGTCGCGCAACCACGCGCTCATCGAGCAGGCCGGGCTGCCGGTGTTCGTGTCCACCCCCGACCTGCTGCTCGATGTGCCGAATGCAACCTGGCTTCCCGTGGTGGTGCAGCCGGAGCGGTGGAGCGAAGCCGCGCCGCAGGCCGCGCTGGAACGCCCGAGGCCTGTGGTCGTGCACGCTCCTAGCCGGGCCGGGTTGAAGGGCAGCGCGCTCATCGAACAGGTCGTGCACCGGCTGCACGACGACGGAATCATCGAGTATCGCGAAGTGCAGGGGGTGCCCGCGAACGAGATGCCCCGGGTATACGGCGACAGCGACGTTGTGCTCGATCAGTTCTCGCTCGGCATCTACGGTGTCGCAGCCTGCGAGGCGATGGCCGCCGGGCGATTGGTCGTCAGTCATGTCTCCGACTTCGTGCGGAGCGAGGTACGCGCACGCACCGGGGCGGATCTCCCGATCCTGGAGTCCACGGCAGCGGATCTTGAGCGGGTGCTGCGCGACATCGCGGCGCACCGCGAGCGGTATGCCGAGACCGCGAGCGCCGGTACCGAGTTCGTCCGCCGTGTGCACGACGGACGTGCGTCCGCCGGGGTGCTAGGCGGATTCCTCGGCCGGCCGGACTGAGGGATGCGCGTGACGTGATCATCCTCATCTGATTCATAGGTTACGATCAATCACCGGCTCATCCGCACCGCAGGGGATCGCGCGACGCCGCCATCTGAAAATGAGGACCCATGGCTGTGCGAGCTCGTCGTCTGGGACTGTCGGCGCTGATCGTCGCAACGGCATTCGCTCTGGTCGTGCCGTCCGCGGCTGCTCTCGGCGGAGAGCCTCCGCTGCCGACCGTCCCTGGTGCCACGGACCTTCACGCCCATTCGCCCAACGCTCGAATGATGACCGCGCAGAGCACGGTCGTCGAGCGCCAGTTCGGTGCGAACCGCTTCGACACCGCGGTCGAGGTCGCGAAGAACGCGTTCCCCGGAACGGGGATGGATGCGGCCTTTCTCGCGAACGGACTCGACTTCCCAGACGCGCTCGCCGCGGCCGCGGCCGCGGGGGCATTGGGGGGTCCCGTGCTGCTGACCGAATCGCGCAGGCTTCCTTCTTCGGTCGAGGATGAGCTCGCCGCCCTTTCCCCGCAGTACCTGCTGGTCTCGGGCGGGCCTGCGTCGGTCAGCGACCAAGTCGCGTATCAGGCCTCGCAATATGCCAGCGTCGACGCGTACCGCCTCTTCGGACAGAACCGCTTCGGCACCGCCGCTGACGTCTCCACTCTGTGGGACACATCAGGCGTCGTCTTCCTCGCCAGTGGGATGGACTTTCCCGACGCGCTCGCCGGTGCGGCGGCGGCGGGTGCCGTGGGGGCTCCGGTGTTGCTGACCGAGAAGAACACGCTGCCCGCGGAGACCCGCACCGCGCTGGCGACGCTGCAGCCCTCGGTGATCGTGGTGCTGGGCGGCACGGGCGTGATCAGCAGCTCCGTCGCATCGGCGGCGGTGTCGGCGACGGGAGTGTCCACCGAGTCGATGCGACTGTCGGGCGCGAACCGCTTCGACACCGCGGTGGAGATCTCGAGGACAGTGTTCGACCAGCCCGGCGTGCCGGTCGTATACGTGGCCAGCGGTGCGAGCTTTGCGGACGCCCTCGCGGGGGCGGCCGCTGCGGGCTACCTCGGCGGGCCCGTGCTGCTCACCGAGGCGAATGCCATCGCGCCCTCGGTGCTCACGGAGATCCAGCGCTTGCAGCCTGCCCGGATCGTGGTGTTGGGCGGTCCCAGCATCGTCAGCGATGTGGTGATGACGAAGCTGCGCATCGCCGCCGGCGCTTGAGCGCCCTGCCGACGGCTCGAGCCGCGGCATCCGATCGTGCTGCGACCAGAGCCGTCGTCCCACGTCGCGAGGGCTTCCGCCCCGACATCCAGGCGCTGCGCGCCGTGGCGATCCTGGCGGTGCTGCTGAACCACCTCTGGCCGGTCCGGCTGACCGGCGGATATGTCGGCGTCGACGTCTTCTTCGTGATCTCGGGATTCCTCATCACCGGCCACTTGGTGCGGGAGCGGGCCGAGACCGGACGCATCGGGCTGGCAAGGTTCTATGCACGCCGCGTGCGCCGGCTGCTGCCGGCTGCCCTGCTCGTGCTGCTGCTCAGTGCGATCGCCGCCTTCGTGCTGCTGCCCTATCCGCGATGGGCGCGGACCGGTGGGGAGCTCATCGCCAGCGCGGGATACGTGGAGAACTGGCTCCTGAGCGCGATGAGCGTGAACTACTCGGCGCTGAACCAGCAGGCGTCTCCGGCGCAGCACTACTGGTCGCTGTCGGTGGAAGAGCAGTTCTATCTGGTCTGGCCGCTGCTGCTCATCGCGGCGTGGTGGTGGGCCGCGCGTCGTGCGCAGAACCCCCGGGCCACGGCGTCCCTCGCCCTCGGCGGCCTCGTTGCCGTCTCCTTGACGCTCAGCATCGTCTGCACGGTCACCATGCCGAGCCAGGCGTACTTCGTGACCTACACGCGGGCCTGGGAGTTCGGCGTCGGCGGTCTCGTCGCGCTGATCGGCGCAAGGAGACTGCGCCGGGCGACGGCGAACGTGCTCGTCCTCGCCGGCTACGCCGCGATCGGCATCGCCGCGGTCTGGTATGGACCCGCCACGCCGTTTCCCGGCGCCATGGCACTGCTGCCGGTGCTCGGCACCGCTGCCGTGATCGTCGCAGGCACCGGGCACGACCGGCTGCTGCCGACGTTCGTGACGTCGTCGAGGCCCGTGCAATGGCTCGGGGACGTCTCCTACTCGCTGTACCTGTGGCATTGGCCACTGATCGTCTTCGTCCCGTTCCTCCTGTCGGACGACCTCTCCACGCAGATGAAGGTCGGGGTACTGATCACATCGCTCGTGCTGGCG
>JBASAE010000101.1:0-1648 GCA_049654285.1 Microbacterium sp. | reverse complement strand
CCGCTGTTCGCGCTGCTCGGGCTGGAGGTCGCCGCGATCGGCCCGAGCGATGCGGCGGTCCGACGCCGCCGCGCCTACCGGGCGGACGTCGTCTACGCATCGGTGGCCGAGATCGGCTACGACGTGCTGCGCGACCGCTTCGCCACACGATCCGAGGAGCGCGTCGACCCTCCGTGCGATGCGGCGGTCGTGGACGAGGCCGACGCGGTGATGATCGACGAGGCGATGACCCCGCTCGTGCTCGCGGGAGCCGCCGACGCCGCGGCCTCGGACATCGCGGCGGCGACGGCGCTCGTCCGCACGCTCTCCGCTCCCGAGCACTACGCGATCGACCCCGACGGCACGACCGTCTCACTGACCGACGCCGGCTACGACCTGATCGAACAGCACTTGGGCGGCGTGAACCTGTTCGACACCGAGCACGCCGGCACCCTCACCCGCATCAACCTCGCCCTGCATGCCCGGATGCTGCTGCACCGCGACGTGGACTATCTCGTCGCGGACGGCCGCATCCAGTTGATCAACACCGCGCGCGGGCGCGTCGCCCAGCGCCAGCGGTGGCCGGACGGCCTGCAGGCGGCGGTCGAGGCCAAGGAGGGGCTCGGGATCTCGGCGCCGGGCGAGATCCTCGACCAGCTCACCGTGCAGGATCTGCTCGGGCGTTATCGCACGTTGGCGGGCATGAGCGGCACGATCCTGCCGGTCGCCGAGGACCTGATCGAGTTCTACGGACTGCGCTCCGGCCGCATTCCGCGGCATCGACCCGATCGCCGCGTCGACCTGCCGCTGGAGGTGCTGACGACCGAGGCCGAGAAGACGGACGCGGTCATCGGCGAGATCCTCCGACGGCACGCCGCAGGACAGCCGGTGCTGGTGGGCACGCAGGACGTCGCGGAGTCGGAGCGGCTCGCCGACCTGTTGCCGGAACAGCTGGATGCCCGCGTGCTCAACGCCCGAAACGACGCTGACGAGGCGGCGATCGTCGGGCGCGCGGGAGAGCACGGCGCCGTCACCGTCTCGACGCAGATCTCCGGGCGCGGCACCGACATCCGCCTGGGCGGAAGCGCGGAGAGGGATCGCCGGAGGGTCGCAGCCGCCGGCGGGCTCGCGGTCATCCAGACCGGGCTGTTCCCCTCACAGCGGCTCGATCGGCAGCTGCGCGGCAGAGCTGCGCGGCAGGGGGATCCGGGAGTCTCCATCGCCTTCGCCAGCCTTGAGGACGAGCTGGTGCAGACGAACTCGACCGAGGACATGAGGCGGCGCATCGCGAGGGCGCCTGTGGACCCCCGGCACCGGCGCAAGCTGGTGCTCGGTGCGCAGCGCGTGGCGGAGTCGGTGCGGCAGGAGCGGCACCGCGCCACCTGGCAGTACACCCGGATCATCGCCGAGCAGCGCGCCGAGGCGCTCACCGTGCGCGAGCAGGTGCTCAGGGCACGGGCGGACGCCGGCCTGCGCCTGCAGGACATCATCGCCGAGCTGGAGAACCGGATGCCCCACGCCGCATCCTCCGCACGGACCTCCGCGGTACGGGGGATCGCACTGTTCGAGCTCGATCGGACGTGGACCGATCACCTCGGCCGCCTCGCCGAAGTGCGCGACGGCATCCATCTGCGCCGGCTCGCCGGACAGGATCCCGTCGAGGAGTTCC
>JBASAE010000100.1:0-2022 GCA_049654285.1 Microbacterium sp. | reverse complement strand
TCCTCCACCACGGCGGCTTCGACGGCCGGACGCGGTATCTGTGGACGCTGCCGATGTTCCACTGCAACGGCTGGTGCGCGCCCTGGGCCGTCACCGCCGGCGGCGGGCTGCACATCGTGATCCCCGCCGTACGGGCCGAGGCGATCCGCGCGGCGATCTCGGAGATCGGCGTGACGCACCTGTGCGGCGCCCCCGCCGTGCTCGACACGATCGCGGCCGCCCATCCCGAGCCGTTCGCGCAGCCGATCCGGATGATCGTGGGCGGCGCCCCTCCATCGCCCGCCCTCCTCGCGCGCATCGAGGCGCTCGGCGCGACGGTCACGCACGCCTACGGCATGACCGAGGTGTACGGGCCGTTCACGATCTGCGAGTACCAGCCCGAATGGGATCTGCTCCCACCCCCGGAACGCGCCCGGCGCATGTCCCGCCAGGGCGTGCCGATGCTGCAGTCCGGCGCCCTCCGGGTCGTGGATGAGAGCGGGGCGGACGTCCCGGCCGACGGGGAGACCGTCGGCGAGATCCTGATGCGGGGCAACAACGTCATGCGCGGCTACCACCGCGACCCGGAGGCGACCGCCGCGGCGTTCACCGATGGCTGGCTGCGCTCCGGCGACCTCGCCGTCCTGCATCCGGACGGGTACGTCGAGGTGAAGGACCGCGCCAAGGACATCATCATCTCCGGCGGCGAGAACATCTCGTCCATCGAGGTCGAGAACGTGCTGCTCTCGCATCCGCTCGTCACCGATGCGGCGATCGTCGGCATCGCCGACGAAAGGTGGGGCGAGCGCCCGTTGGCCTACGTCGTGACCTCGTCGCCGGTCTCCGAAGACGCCCTGATCGGCTTCGTGCGCACGCACCTGGCCGCGTTCAAGGCCCCGGACGCGGTGGTCTTCCTGGAGTCCCTCCCGCGCACCTCGACGGGGAAGGTCCTCAAGAGGGAGCTCCGGTCGCGCGCAGACGCCCGTTAGTCACGCGGCCCGCGCGAGCCGGAGCTGGACGGTGCACTCCTCGGGGTTCGCCGCCGCGCGCACGCAGTCCGCGACCAGTGGCCCGCCGGCCTCGGTGAGCACGCCCTGCATGAGACCGAGGTGCACCTGGCAGAGCATCGGCCGGTGGGTGGATGCCGCGGCGGCGTGCGGACACGGCGTGAGCTCGACGGTGAGCCGCTCGTCGTCGATGACCGGTTCGAATCCGCTCTCCTCGAGGTGCTCGACGAGGGCATCGAGCTGATGGGTCGCGTCGGGGCCGAGCCCCGACGCCTCGGCACGCAGCACGCTGCGCAGCAGGTCTCCGCGGCGCGCAGCCTGGCTGACCTTCTCCCGGGCGACGGGACTCGACGCCCCCGGATCGCCGGTCGCCGCGCTGTACAGCGTGCGTGGACGGCCGCGGGTGGTCCGGTGCTCCGTCGCCTGGATGACGTAGCCGCCCTCGACGAGCCGCTGCAGGTGCTCGCGGACGGTGTTCGCATGCAGCCCCGTCTCCTCGGTCAGCTCGGCGATCGTCCGCCCAGCGCGCGACTGCACCAGATGCAGGATCTGCACCCGAGAGTAGCTGGAGATCGGCCCGTAGACGGGCCTGCCGGTCACCATGCTCTCATCATGCCCGAGGCGCCTGACAGGCGTATCCGCAGGGGCCGTGAATAATGCGGTCGACCACCGCAGGGAGGTGTCACAACTCCAGGGAATGCCCGCGAGGATCCCGGCACTTGTGACCCGTCGCCGGTGACCCGCGCAGCGGTCACGGCAGCGACGGGAACCTCGTCGAGGCCGACGTCCGGGGTCCCGGATACCCTGGGGGACATGGCTACAAAGCGCTCCGCTCCCCCGGCCTTCGCCTGCACCGAGTGCGGCTGGACGACCGCCAAGTGGGTGGGCCGCTGCGGCGAGTGCCAGCAGTGGGGCACCGTGGTCGAGCAGACCGTGCGCACCGGGATCCTGAACCGGGTGGACGCCGCGTCGCCCTCCCGCTCGGCACGACCGATCACGCAGATCACCACGGCCGACGCGCCGCGCCGTTCCAGCG
>JBASAE010000099.1:0-2274 GCA_049654285.1 Microbacterium sp. | reverse complement strand
CGCTGGGCAGCCCGCGCCGCGCCGCCGGACGTCTCGTGGCCTGGGAGCTGGCGCCGGCTCTGCTGCTGGCGCTGCCGTTCGGCACGGGCATGGGCGTCGCCATGTCCTGGCTGGTGATACCGCAGCTGGATCTGCACGGGTTCGTGGGCGGGACGACTCAGCCGCCGGTGGTGCTCGGCGGCACGTGGCTGCTCCTCGCCGTCGTCGGGTTCGTGCTCCTCTCCGTCATCGCGGTCGCCGCGGCGTCCGTGCTCGCCTCGCGTCTCGGCGCGGTCGACGCGATCCGGGCGGACGACGAGCGGATGCGATGAGGCCGGGCGAGGGAGAGGATGGGTGACATGTCGGACGGGACGATCGTGTGCGAGGGGCTCGTGCGGATCTTCACCGCGCAGGGCGTCGAGGTCCAGGCGTTGCAGGGACTGGAGCTGAGGATGGCGACGGGCGAGATGGTCGCGCTCGTCGGAGCGTCCGGATCCGGCAAGAGCACGCTGCTGGGCATCCTCGCCGGACTCGACCGGCCGACGGCGGGCGTCGCCCGTGTCGCCGGCCATGACCTGGTCACGATGAAGGGAGCCGAACGGCGGGAGTACCGTCGACGCAGCGTGGGGTTCGTGTGGCAGCAGTCTGCGCGCAACCTCCTGCCGTACCTGACGGCGCGGGAGAACATCGCGATGGTGCACGAGATCGCGGGCCGCGTGCCGCGGGCCGAGCGGACCGGCGCCGGTGATGAGCTGCTGGAGCTGCTGGATGCCGCGGACGTCGCCGCCAAGCGCCCCGCGGAGATGTCCGGCGGACAGCGGCAGCGCGTCGCGATCGCGGTCGCCCTGGCGAACCGGCCGCGCGTGCTGCTGGCCGATGAGCCGACCGGAGAGCTCGACGAGCAGACCGGCGCGGAGGTCCTCGCCGCCATGGAGACGGTGAACCGCGAACGAGGGGTGACCACCCTCATCGTCACGCACGACACGGGCGTCACCGAGCACGTCGAGCGCACGGTGCGGATCCGTGACGGCCGTACGTCCACCGAGACGCTGCGCCGCAACGGCACCGATCACGAGGGCCGTGAGATCCGCACGGCGCGGGAGTACGCGGTGCTCGATCGCGCCGGGCGGATGCAGCTGCCCGCGGACTTCGTCTCGGCCCTCGAACTGCGTGAACGCGTGCGGCTCACCTTGGAACCCGATCACGTGCGCGTCGCCCCCGGGCAGGAGCCCCCGGCCCATCCGGATGACGAGGCGGGCGGGACGACGGAGGACGCTTCGTGAACGCCGTGCTGAGGGCCGAGTCGCTGTCGCGGATCTTCCCGGGCCCGGGTGGGGATGTCGTCGCCGTGCGGGACGCCGAGCTGTCCGTCGAGGCGGGGGAGCTGGTCGCCGTCGCGGGAAGGTCGGGTGCCGGCAAGACGACTCTGCTCACGATGCTCGGCGGGCTCGACCGCCCCACGGCGGGACGGGTGCTCGTGGACGGCGCCGACCTCGCCGACCCCGCGACCGACGTCGCCGGACTGCGCGGCTCCCGGATCGCCTCGATCTTCCAGAACGCGGGGCTGATCCCGGTGCTCTCGGCGGCCGAGAACGTCGAGGTGCCGCTCCGGATCCGTCGCATCGCCGCGGACGAACGCGATCGTCGCGTCGCCGCCGCCCTGCGGGACGTCGGTCTCGAGGAGCATGCCCGGCAGCGCCCCGGGGAGCTGTCGGGGGGACAGCAGCAGCGGGTCGGCATCGCCCGTGCGCTCGTCATGACTCCGGGGATCCTGCTCGCCGACGAGCCGACCGCGCAGTTGGACAGCGAGACGGGCGCGCAGATCATGGAGCTCATCGCGCGCCTCGTGCACGACCGGGAGACGGCCGCCGTCGTCGCGACGCACGACCCGGCGATGCTCGCCCGCGCGGACCGTGTGCTCGAACTGCACGACGGCATCCTCCGAGACCGTGCGAGCTGAGCCTGCGCCGAAGAGCACCCGACTCAGGGATCGACGAACTCGAAGGTCATGTCGCTGTTGCCGCCCCAGGGGTCGTAGGGTTTCGACGGGTCTTCGACGAGCACGTTCGCGTAAGCCCGCGGCCCGGGATAGCCGTCCTCATCGACCGCGACCATGGTGAAGGCGTAGTTTCCTCCCGCATGCAGCTGGAGGCGCTGCCGGGTGTAGCCACTGTCGTCGAGGTCGACGATCGCGAAGTTCCCCTGCAGCGAGACGATGAGCACCTTCCCGGCGGCGGGACCGGTGAACTCGACGACGACGCCGCTGGTCTGCGCCTCGTCGATCGGGATCGCGAT
>JBASAE010000098.1:0-4725 GCA_049654285.1 Microbacterium sp. | reverse complement strand
GGCCCGACGGCAGCTCGCCGATCACATCGACGGGCAGACGGAACACCGCCGCCAGGATGCCCGCGACGACGATCGCGACCAGCGATCCGGGGAACCTCGGCGCGAGCTTCAGCGTGACGAGCATGATGGCGACCACGATCGCGACCAGCAGCAGCGACCAGCCGAGCTTCGGCCAGCCCGCCGTCTGCGCCGCCTGCACCGCCGACACGAGGGCGTTCGTGCTCTCCCCGGGCCGGGTGCCGGTGGCGGTCGGCACCTGCTGCAGGAAGATGATCACCGCGATGCCGAGCGTGAACCCCTCGATCACCGGCCAGGGGATGTAGCTGACGGTGCGCCCCAGGCGCAGGACTCCCGCAAGCAGCACGATCAGCCCGGACAGCAGGCACACCATCGCGAGGGCTCCGGCGCCGTGCGTCGCGAGGATCGGGGCGAGCACGACCACCATCGCGCCGGTCGGCCCGGACACCTGCACGTTCGAGCCGCCGAAGACGGCGGCGACGACCCCGGCGATGATCGCCGTCACCAGCCCGCTCTCGGCGCCGGCCCCCGAGCTCACTCCGAAAGCGAGCGCGAGCGGCAGGGCGACGATGCCGACGGTGACCCCGGCGAGCAGGTCACCGCGCCAGGTGCGGCCGGTGTCCCGATAGTCGGCCCGAGAGGGCAGCAGCGCCAGGATCGCCGCGCTGCGCGGGGCGCTCATCGACCGGCCGTCGTGTCGGGGATCGCGGGCAGCCGGCTCTGCTCGACCAGCTGCCGCTGCGTGGTCTGCAGGATCTCCCCGAGAAGCGTGCGAGCGACCCGCAGCAGATCGGCCACCTGGGGGTAGGCGAGGCGGTAGTAGACGAGGCTGCCACGGCGCTCCGAGACGACGAGCCGATTGCGCCGCAGCACGGCGAGGTGCTGCGAGACGTGTGACGCTTCGAGCTCGGTGACCGCCAGCAGGTCGGCGACCGGCACCTCGTCACCGGCCGAGAGCACCTCGAGGATCCGGATCCGGATGGGGTGCGCGAGCCCCTTGAACAGTCCGGCCTTGACCTCGTACAACGGCCGGTTCGGATCGCTGAGCATCGTCACCCCCTCTTGAAATGATGATTTCATCATATCGCGATAGGATCTCCGGCATGTCCGAGTCGCTTCCCCTCTGCCCCGAATGCGCCAGCGAGCACGCCTACGAGCTCGGCGCACTGCTCGTCTGTCCGATGTGCGGCCACGAGTGGGCGCCCGGCGCATCGGAGGAGGGGAGCGAGGGTGAGGCCGCTCGGGTCGTGAAGGACGCGGTCGGCAACGTGCTCGCCGACGGCGACACGGTCGTGGTCACGACGACGATCAAGGTCAAGGGCGCCCCGCAGGGCATCAAGGCCGGCACCAAGGTACGGGGGATCCGGCTCATCGACCCGGTCGACGGACACGACATCGACTGCAAGGTCGACGGCTTCGGTGCGATGCGACTGAAGTCGAGCCTCGTCAAGAAGGCCTGACCCGTCATCAGCGCGCCGATCCCCCGGGTGGGATGATCGATGCACCATGTCTGCGCGCCTCGATCCGGTATCCGTCCGTCCCTCGTCGGGAAGCCCGGATCCGGACGACGTGTACATGTCCTTCGTGGAATGGGCCGAGGGCACCGGCATCCGGCTGTATCCGGCGCAGGACGAGGCGGTCATCGAGATCGTCTCGGGGCAGAACCTGATCCTCTCCACGCCCACCGGGACGGGCAAGTCGCTGGTCGCCGTCGCGGCGCACTTCGCCGCCCTGGCGGACGGCCGCCGCACGTACTACACCGCACCGATCAAGGCGCTGGTGAGCGAGAAGTTCTTCGCGCTGGTCGACGTCTTCGGCGCGGAGAACGTCGGGATGGTCACCGGCGACTCCGCGGTCAACGCGGATGCCCCGATCGTGTGCTGCACGGCCGAGATCCTGGCGAACCTGGCGCTGCGGGAGGGTCCGGGCGCCGACGTCGGCCAGGTCGTGATGGACGAGTTCCACTTCTACGGCGATCCCGACCGCGGCTGGGCCTGGCAGGTGCCGCTGCTCACCCTGCCACAGGCGCAGTTCGTGCTGATGTCGGCGACCCTCGGCGACGTGACCGCCCTCGCGGCGGACCTCACCCGCCGCACCGCCCGCGGGACCGCCGTCGTGACCGGCGTGGAACGCCCGGTGCCGCTGCACTTCCTCTATGAGACCACCCCGATCCACGAGACGATCGACGATCTGCTGCACACCGACCGCGCCCCGGTGTACATCGTGCACTTCTCGCAGGCCGCGGCGATGGAGCGGGCGCAGGCGCTCGCGAGCGCACAGGTCGCCAGCCGCGCGCAGCGCGATGAGATCGCCGCCCTGATCGGCGGATTCCGCTTCACCACCGCGTTCGGCAGGACGCTGTCCCGGCTGCTGCGGCTCGGCATCGGCGTGCATCACGCCGGGATGCTGCCGAAGTACCGCCGTCTCGTCGAGCAGCTCGCGCAGCGCGGCATGCTGCGGGTGATCTGCGGCACCGACACGCTCGGCGTGGGCATCAACGTGCCGATCCGCACGGTGCTGCTGACCGCGCTGACCAAGTTCGACGGCACGCGGATGCGGCAGCTCAACGCCAGGGAGTTCCACCAGATCGCCGGGCGCGCCGGGCGCGCCGGCTTCGACACCGCGGGCACGGTCGTCGCCCAGGCGCCAGAGCACGAGACCGAGAACCTCGCGGCGATCCGCAAGGCGGGGGACGACCCGAAGAAGAAGCGCAAGATCATCCGCAAGAAGGCGCCGGACGGCTTCGTGTCATGGGGTGAGCCCTCGTTCCGCAAGCTGATCGACGCGGAGCCCGAGACGCTGACCTCGCAGATGCAGATCACAAGCGCGATGATGCTGAACGTGATCGCCCGGGGCGGCGACGTGTTCGGGAATATGCGCGCATTGGTATATGACAATCACGAGCCCCGCGCCCGGCAGCGGGAGCTCGCCCTGCGCGCGCTCGGCATCTACCGCACGCTGCGCGAGTCCGGCGTCGTCGAGCGGGACTCCGACGGCATCCGCCTCACCGTCGACCTGCAGCCGAACTTCGCGCTGAACCAGCCGCTGTCGCCGTTCGCGCTCGCGGCCTTCGACCTGCTCGATCCCGGCTCCCCCGGGTTCGCGCTGGACGCGGTCTCGGTCGTCGAGGCGACGCTCGACGATCCTCGCGCGATCCTGTCGCAGCAGGAGTTCCTGGCTCGCGGCGAGGCGGTGGCGGCGATGAAGGCCGAGGGCGTCGAGTACGACGAGCGGATGGAGCTGCTCGAGCAGATCACGTACCCGAAGCCGCTCGACGACCTGCTCTCGGCCGCGTTCGACACCTTCAGCGCGGCGCAGCCGTGGATCAGGGACTTCTCCCTGCATCCGAAGTCGGTCGTGCGCGACATGTACGAGCGGGCCATGTCGTTCGGGGAATACGTCGCCTTCTACAAGGTCGCACGCTCCGAGGGCGTGGTGCTGCGGTACCTCTCTGACGCGTATCGCGCGGCGTCCCAGACGATCCCCGAGCATCTGAAGACCGAGGAGCTGCGCGATCTCATCGAGTGGCTCGGCGAGCTGGTGCGCCAGGTCGACTCCAGCCTGCTCGACGAGTGGGAGGAGTTGGTGGCGGGCCACCCGGTCGATCACGAGGACGGACCCGTGGTCCCGCCGGCCCCGAAGCGCCTCACCGGGAACGTGCGGGCGTTCCGGATCCTGGTGCGCAACGAGCTGTTCCGCCGCGTGCAGCTCGCGGCGCGGGAGGACCTGGACGCCCTGGCCGCGCTGGACCCCGGGTTCGGCGGGTGGGCGGACGCGCTGGACGCGTACTTCGCCGAGCACGACGAGATCCTCACCGGAGCGGACGCCCGCGGCTCCGGGCTGCTCATGATCGAGGAGGACCCGTCCGTGTGGCGCATCCGGCAGATCCTCGACGACCCCGCCGGCGATCACGACTGGGGGATCTCGGCGACCGTCGACCTCGCGGCGTCCGACGAGGCCGGCGAGGCCGTGATCGCCGTGACGGGCGTGGACCGGCTCTGACCCGGACCTCGGCGGAACACGCGCACGATCCGGGAACACCTGCACGATCGAATGCCGGAATCCGCCGTGCATCCGTGCCCGGATCGTGCATCCGTGCCGCGCTCGCACGACACCCCCTTGCAATGTCCGGGCCCTCGCGTATCGTCGGGCACACGAGGTGATCACATGACGTATCAGGGCATCGTTCCCGCATACCTGCTGGCGCGGCTCGCCGAGTCCGGCAGGTTCACCCGGGCGGCGGACGCCGCGCGGCAGACCCTCATCGCGGGAAGGCCACCGTACCGATCACGCCTGCAGCTGTCGGTGGACGCCGAGGGCGAGCTCGTCGCCGAGGTGACCCCGGCACCGGACCGCACGATCTACGACGCGCAGGGCGCAGAAGACCTCCCCGGCACGCTCGTGCGCCGCGAAGACGATGCACCGGTCGCCGACGCGGCCGTGAACCAGGCCTTCGACGGTCTCGGCGCCACGTTCGACCTGCTGCTCGACGGCTTCGGGCGCAACTCCGTCGACGGAGCGGGCGCCCCGCTGAACGCGAGCGTGCACTACGGACAGAAGTACGACAACGCCTTCTGGAACGGTTCGCAGATGGTCTTCGGCGACGGCGACGGCGAGGTGTTCCAGGGGCTCACCGGCTCGGTGTCGGTGATCGGCCACGAGCTCGGGCACGGCGTCATCCAGACCACCGCCGGGCTCGAGTACCAG
>JBASAE010000097.1:0-1858 GCA_049654285.1 Microbacterium sp. | reverse complement strand
GCCCCGCTCAGCGCGCTCGCCATGGTGTCCAGCATCCCTTCCGCGAACTCGCCGCGGGGGGCGAGCGGAGCGGGCAGGCGGGGAGCGGCGATGTCCGGCACTGGGCCCGCGTCGAGCGTCGCGACGTCGTAGGGGATGGCGAGCACGACCGGCACGCGATAGGTGAGCGCGTGCTCGACCGCGATGACGACGGTGGCCGCCGCATCCGCGTGTCCGACCGTGTAGGTGCGCGCGCCGACCCCCGAGGCGAGGGCGATCTGGTCGACGTCCCACGGGCGTGGTCCGGAGGTGGGCTCGTCGCCCACCACGAGCACGAGCGGCACGTGCGCCTGCACGCTTTCCGCCAGCGCGGTGAGGGTGTTCGTGAAGCCGGCGCCGTAGGTCGCGGTGGCGGCGGCGATGCGGCCGGATGCCCGGAAGTGCGCATCCGCGGCGACCACCGCGCCCTGCTCGTGCCGCACCGCGGTGTACGTCGCGTCGGTCTGCGTCTCGAGCGCGTCGAGGAAGTAGGCGTTGCCGTTGCCCATCACGCCGAAGACGTGGTCGATGTGGCGGGCGATGGTCAGGGCGACGTGTGCGGAGACGGAGGGCATGCGAAGGCCTTTCACGAGAGGACGGATGAGGGTTCCGTATGTGTCTCGCCGTGGCTTCGTGCCCCTTTTTCGGGCACCGGCTGTGCTGCCGGACAGGGAGATTCTACGCCCGTCGGCGATCCGGCAGAATGGATCCATGACGGATGCTGCGGCCGAGCGCGAGACGCTCACCTGGGACGGGTTCGGCGACGCGACGCGGGAGCTCGCCCGGCGGATCCTGGACAGCGGCTTCACTCCCGAGGTGGTCGTCGCGATCGCCCGAGGGGGGCTGCTCCCCGCCGGTGCGATCGCCTACGGGCTCGGGGCGAAGAACTGCGGCGCGATCAACATGGAGTTCTACACCGGCATCGGCACGGTGCTGGACGCCCCGGAGGTGCTGCCGCCCGAGCTCGACATGGAGTACCTGAACGGGAGGCGCGTGCTGCTCGTCGACGACGTCGCCGACTCGGGACGCACGCTGGCCCTCGCCGTCCAACTGCTACAGGACAAGGGCGCCGAGGTGCGCTCGGTGACGATCTACACCAAGCCGACGACGATCATCCAGCCCGACTACGCCTGGAAGGACACCGGGTTGTGGATCGACTTCCCGTGGTCGTTCAAGGGCACGGTGCGCGAGGAGGACCTGGGCCTCCCGCCGACCGCGTGATCCCGAGCACGTAGGATCACGGGGTGGCCACTCCGAAGATCGTGCTGTTCTACGCGTTCGCGCCGCTTGCGGATCCCGAGGCGATCCGGCTCTGGCAGCGCGATCTCTGCGAAGGACTGGGGCTGCGCGGCCGCATCCTGATCTCGGCGCAGGGCATCAACGGCACGCTCGGCGGCGACCTCCCCGCGGTGAAGAAGTGGCTGCGCCGGTTCCGCGAGCACCCTGCGTTCGCGGCCGCCGACGTGAAGTGGAGCGAGGGCACCGGCGTCGACGGCGAGGGTCGCAGCGTCGACTTCCCGAGGCTGAGCGTCAGGGTGCGCGAGGAGATCGTGTCGTTCGGTGCGCCCGAGGAGCTCGTGGTCGACGAGCGCGGCGTGGTCGGCGGCGGAGTGCGGCTCTCGCCCGCCCAGCTGCACGAGCTGGTCGACGCGCGTGGCGACGAGGTGGTGTTCTTCGACGGCCGCAACGCCCTGGAGGCGGGGATCGGGCGGTTCCGCAACGCGGTCGTGCCGGATGCCGAGACCACCCGTGACTTCGTCGGGCTGCTCGACTCGGGCGCCTACGACCACCTCAAGGACAAGCCCGTCGTGACCTACTGCACCGGCGGCATCCGCTGCGA
>JBASAE010000096.1:0-13716 GCA_049654285.1 Microbacterium sp. | reverse complement strand
CTCCCGGTCGCCGACGTCATTCCGTCCGTCGTCGCCGCGCGGGGAGGGGCCGAGGTCGGCGCGACCGGAGGGATCATCGCGCTGCTGCATCGCTCTCCGATCCTCGCCGGTTATCAGGAACCCACCGTGATCGGTCGGTCGGTGTTCCGGAAGGAGATCTCATGAACACCTCGAGAAGGAGAGGGATGCCGTGAGCACCACGAGCACCCGGGCCATCGTGGCCGACTCGCGCCGGCAGCGCCGCCGCGCCCCGTCGCCGATCGTCCTGCTGAACGTCGTCTCGGTCATCGCGGGCATCGGCGTCTGGTGGATCCTGTCCGTCTCCGGGCTGCAGCTGCCGACGCCGGTCGAGGTCGTGCAGAAGGCGGTCGCGCTCTGGGGCAACGGCACCCTGCAGGGCGACATCCTCGCCAGCCTCGGACGGGTCGTGACCGGGTTCCTGCTGGGCTCCGCCGTCGCGATCCCCGCCGGCTTCCTGATGGGCTGGTACACCGTCGCACGCGGCCTGTTCGAGCCGTGGATCCAGTTCTTCCGCACGATCCCGCCGCTGGCGCTGCTGCCGCTGGTGATCGTGCTGCTCGGCATCGGCGAGGTCCCGAAGGTCTTCGTCATCTTCCTCGCCGCGTTCCTGGGCTGCGTCATCTCCACCTACCAGGGCGTCGTGTCGGTCGACAAGACGCTGCTCAACGCCGCGCGCGTCCTCGGGGCGAAGGACCACACGATCTTCCTCAAGGTCGTCGTGCCGGCATCCATCCCGTTCATCCTCGTCGGCATGCGCGTCGGGCTCGGCTCGGCGTGGGCGACCCTGGTCGCGGCCGAGCTGCTCGCTGCGACGGCCGGCCTGGGGTACCGGATGCAGCAGGCACAGCTCTACTACGACCTCGCGACGATCTTCGTCAACATCATCGTCATCGGCATCTTCGGCATGGTCATGGACCGCCTGCTGCTGCTGACCGAGAAGAGGCTCACCGGATGGCAGGAGCGCCGCTGATCATGCAGAACACCACAGAAGCGAAGATCTCGGTACAGGACGTCTCGAAGGTCTTCCCCCTCAAGGGCAAGGACTTCATCGCCCTCGACCGCGTGTCGCTCGACATCGCGGACAACGAGTTCGTCACGGTGGTCGGGCCGTCCGGGTGCGGCAAGAGCACCCTCATGAACATCCTCGCCGGGTTGGAGTTCCCCACCGGCGGCCGTGCGCTCGTCGACGACCGGCCGGTCGCCGGCCCGGGGCCGGAGCGCGGGGTGATCTTCCAGCAGTACGCGCTGTTCCCGTGGCTCACCGTGCGGAAGAACGTCGAGTTCGGCCTCAAGGTCGCCGGCCTCGGGAAGGCCGAGCGCCGGGAGAAGGCGGACTACTTCATCCGCCTCGTCGGTCTGGAGCACTTCGCCGACGCCCTGCCGAAGATGCTGTCCGGCGGCATGAAGCAGCGCTGCGCGATCGCCCGCGCCTACGCCGTGAACCCGTCGATCCTGCTGATGGACGAGCCGTTCGGCGCGCTCGACGCCCTCACCCGCGTCACGCTGCAGGAGCAGCTGCTGCAGACCTGGGAGCAGGAGAAGCGCACCGTGATGTTCATCACGCACGATGTCGACGAGGCGGTGATCCTCGCGAACCGGGTGGTGGTCATGGCCGCCCGCCCCGGTCGCATCCACGAGATCATCGACGTCGACCTGCCCTACCCCCGCACGGAGGAGGTGCGGCTGAGCCCGGAGTTCGCCGAGCTCCGCAACCGTGTGTGGCGCGCCGTGTACCACCAAGCGCCCGCCACCGATTCCCCCGCCTGAGCCTGGCACGTCCCACCCACGAGAAAGAGCACTCACATGCGAATCACCAAGAAGCTGTTCGGCATCGTCGCCGTCGGTGCGGCGATGGCCCTCGCCCTCGCCGGCTGCAGCCCCTCGAGCGACGGAGGAAGCGACGGGGACGCCGGCGGCTCCGAGACGAAGACCATCGACGTCAACTTCGGCTACATCGCCGACTTCAACGGCACGAGCCTGCTCGCCGTCGCGAAGGATCAGGGCATCTGGGAGAAGCACGGCCTGAAGGTCAAGGAGTCGCCGTTCACGAACGGCCCGCTGCAGATCCAGGCGATCGGCACCGGCGACCTCGACTTCGGCTACATCGGCCCCGGAGCGATGTGGCTGCCGGCGAGCGGCAAGGCGAAGATCGTCTCCTTCAACTCGCTCGGCAACGCCGATCGTGTGATCGCGCAGCCCGGCATCACCTCGATGCAGGACCTGAAGGGCAAGAACGTCGCCGTGCCGGAGGGCACCTCGGGGGACATGATCCTCACGCTCGCCCTGGAGAAGGCCGGGATGTCCAAGTCCGACATCACCCTCGTGCCGATGGACGCCGCGGGGGTGGTGACCGCCTTCGCCTCGAAGCAGGTCGATGCGGCCGGCATCTGGTACCCGGCGATCGCGACGATCAAGAAGCAGGTGCCGGAGCTTGTCGAGCTCGCGAAGAACTCGGACTTCTCCGACACGATGGCGTTCCCGACCGCGTTCGTCGCGAACGTCGACGTCGCGGACAAGGACCCCGAGATGGCGAAGCGCATGGTCGCAGCCCTCCGCGACGCGATCCAGTGGCGCTCGGAGAACATGGACAAGACGATCGACCTGACCGCGAGCTTCCTGGCGCTGACACCCGAGCAGGTGAAGGACGACGCCTCCAACGGCACGTACCCGACCGTCGAGGAGCTCGACGCCTGGACGGCGGACGGCACGATCGACACCTGGATGACGTCGATGAACGACTACTTCATCGCCGCGGGCAAGCTCGCCCAGGCCGACGCCCTCGCGCCGTCGGACTTCTACCTCGGCTCGCTGTTCACGGGAGGGGCGAAGTAGACCGATGCGGAGGAACATCCTCTTCCTGATGACCGACCAGCACCGGGTCGACACCCTGGGGGCGTACGGCAACCCGCACGTCCCCACCCCGAACCTCGACGCCCTCGCGGCGTCGGGGACACGGTTCGACCGGTGGTACACCCCGACGGCGATCTGCACGCCGGCGCGGGCGAGCCTGCTCACCGGGCAGGCACCGTTCCGGCACAAGGTGCTCGCCAACCACGAGCGCAACGTCGGGTACATCGAGGATCTGCCGGAGCACACGTTCACCTTCTCCCAGGAGCTGCGCGAGAGCGGCTACAACGTGGGCCTGCTGGGCAAGTGGCATGCCGGGACCGAGCGGCTGGCGGCGGACTACGGGTTCGACGGCATCCCGCTGGCCGGCTGGCACAATCCGGTCGACAACGAGGACTACCTCCGCTACCTCGCGGATCACGGCTACCCGCCGTACGAGATCAGCGACCGCATCCGCGGCATCCTGCCGAACGGTGGGCCGGGCAACCTGCTGGCGGCCCGGCTCCACCAGCCGGAGGAGGCCACCTTCGAGCACTACCTCGCGACCCGCACCATCGAGATGATGGAGCAGTACGCCGAGGAGTTCCGTTCGGGGGAGCGCCCGTTCTTCCTGGCGCTGCACTACTTCGGTCCGCACCTGCCGTACATCCTCCCGGACGAGTTCTTCGACCTGATCGATCCGGAGCTCGTCGAGCTTCCGGCGTCGATCACCGAGAGCTTCCGCGGCAAGCCCGACGTGCAGCGCAACTACAGCAAACACTGGGCCTTCGACTCCATCCCGCTGGAGACGACGCGCAAGCTCATCGCGGTCTACTGGGGCTACGTGGCCCTCATCGACCGCCAGATCGGACGCGTTCTGCGGGCCATGGAGGATCTCGGCCTCGCCGACTCGACCGCGGTGTTCTTCACGTGCGACCACGGCGAGTTCACCGGAGCGCACCGGCTGCACGACAAGGGCCCGGCGATGTACGAGGACATCTACCGCACGCCCGGCATCGTCCGCGTCCCCGGGGCGCCCGAGGGTCAGGTGCGCGACGAGTTCGTCAGTCTGCTCGACTGCACGGCGACCATCCTCGAGCTCGCCGGCCGGGACGCGACCCCCGCGGTCGACTCCCGCAGCCTGCTGCCCCTGATCGACGGGGGGCAGCCGGAATGGGCCGACCACATCGTCTGCGAGTTCCACGGGCATCACTTCCCGCACCCGCAGCGCATGATCCGCACCGACCGCCACAAGCTCGTGGTCAACCCGGAGTCGGTCAACGAGCTGTACGACCTGGAACAGGATCCGCACGAGCTCAACAACGTGCACGACCTGCCGGAGAACGCCGCGCTGCGCGCCGAGCTGGTGTCTCTTCTGTACCGAGAGCTCAGGGACCGCGGCGACAACTTCTATCACTGGATGACCACGATGTACGACGTCGGCCGGGTCGACTACGATCCGAGCCAGAGCGGCCTCGACGAGGAGTCCTACCGGCGGACGGAGACGGTGCGATGACCGAACGGCGTCCGAACATCGTGATGATCCTCAGCGACGACCACGCCGCGCACGCGATCGGCGCGTACGGCTCCGCGGTGAACACGACCCCGCACATCGACGCGATCGCCGAGAGCGGGGTGCGCTTCGACAGCTGTTTCGTGACGAACTCGCTGTGCTCGCCGAGCCGGGCGTCGATCCTGACCGGCACGTACAGCCACGTCAACGGCGTGACGACCCTGGTGACGCCGATCGACGCGTCGCAGCCGACGTTCATCACGCAACTGCGGGACGCCGGATACCGCACCGCGATCGTGGGCAAGTGGCACATGGGCCACGGCGCGGGCCACGACCCGCAGGGCTTCGACTACTGGGACGTGCTGGTCGGCAGCGACGGACAGGGCGAGTACTGGAACCCGCTGTTCCTCTCCGAGGCCGGCGAGCGGGTCGAGGAGGGGTACGCCACCAAGGTCATCACCCGCCTGGCGCTGGAGTGGCTCGAATCGCTCGAGGGGGACGACCCCTGGTGCGTGCTGATCTTCCACAAGGCGCCGCACCGGCCGTGGGAGCCGGACGTCGACCACGCGGACGACTTCACCGACCCGATCCCGTTGCCTGCGACGTGGGACGACGACTACACGACCCGCACGTCCTCGGCGCGCCGGGTCGCGATGCGCATCGCCGAGCACCTCACGGTGACCGATCTCAAGGCCGATCCCCCGGAGGGGCTGGGCTACGAGGAGCTGGCGCTGTGGAAGTACCAGCGCTACATGGAGGACTATCTGCGCTGCGTCGCCTCGGTCGACGACGGCGTGGGTCACGTGGCCGACTGGCTGAAGGAGCACGGCCAGTACGACGACACGATCCTGATGTACGCCTCCGACCAGGGTTTCTTCCTGGGCGATCACGGCTGGTTCGACAAGCGGCTGATGTATGAGGAGTCGCTGCGGATGCCGCTGCTGCTGAGCTATCCGCGCGCGGTCACCGCGGGACGGGTGCACGACGGGATCATCACGAACGTCGACTTCGCCCCGTCGATCCTCGAGCTCGCCGGGGTGCCTGTGCACCCGCGGATGCAGGGTCGCAGCTTCGCCGGGGACGTGTCGGATGCCGCGGCCGTGCCGCCGGCGGAGGGGATATACTACCGGTACTGGGAGCACGACGACATCAACCACAAGGCGCCCGCGCACTACGGGTACCGCACGGCGCGGCACAAGCTCATCTACTTCTACAACGACGGCCTGGGCATCCCCGGGTCGAGCTCGGCGGTGTATCCGCCGGAGTGGGAGCTCTACGACCTCGAGGCCGACCCTGCCGAGCTGAACAACGTCTACGACGACCCCGCGCATGCGCAGCTCCGAGAGGAGCTGAAGGCGGCCATGTGGCGCGCCCAGGCGGAGGCCGGCGACACGCCCCACCCGAGTCAGCCGGTGCCGCAGGGTGTCGTCGGCTGAGGCGTACCGGCGACAGGGCGGCTGATCGCCGAGAAGTCCAGATCCTTCGTCGACGGTGAGAGCACTGCCGCATAGGCGTCACGTATCTTCCGGATGTACGTGTCGTCGTCCGGGACGATCTCGCTGAGGTAGTCGAGGTCCTTGACCATGTGCGCCAGCCGGAAGTCCGCGTCGCCGAAGTCGTCGTCCCGATACCGGTCCCACTTCGCATTCACGACGGCGGCCATCCAGCCGTCTGAACGCACGATCCGAGATGCCACGACGAGGTCCTCGGCGAGATGATCGTGGAGCAGCGCCGCATGGGGGCCGAGGGTCGCGAGAACGGACGCACCCCAGGAGTTGTAGATCAACTTGAACCGTGTCGGGTTCGCCGGCGCCGAGAACTCGTAGACGCGTCGCGTGAAAACGCCGAAGATCTCGTCGACGAGGCGACTCGGAGACCTGCTGAAGCGGAATGCGCTCAACGTGCCCGAATCGGCTCCGGATCGGCTGCCCGTCACCGGAGACTCGACAGCGACGACGCCGAGCGCGTCCATTCGCCGGTGCCATTCCTCGATCCAGGCGACGCTGAGCGTCGAGAGCTCCACCACGGCGGGCAGGTGCCTTCGGAGCAGAGCCTCCACGCTCGGGTGCAGCCAGATCTCTCGGCTCCGCTCGTCGTCGACGACACAGCTGATGACGGCTGAATACGGGTGGGGAGGCACGTCGTCGAGCGTTCTCACGACGTCGAACCTCTCCTGGCTCTGGTCCAGGTGCTGACTCAACACGGTCACGTCATGGCCCTCCGCCAGCAACCGGGCGATTCCCGTCGCCATCACACCGCTGCCGAAGATCAGGATCCTCATGTGGTCGGCCTTGCCCCCGACCTGCGGAGCGCGACCCGACGGAACTCGGTCGCGAGCTGGTCGTCGTCGAGCGGGCCTAGCAGGGGCAGGTCTGTGAAGTAGCGCGCGCCGGCATCGAGTGGCTCCACGGCTGCGTCGGATGTCGACGCGCCGGCCACGCGCAGCTGATCATCGGAGATCCCCAGGGTGCTCCGGCGGAAATCCGGATCCATCGCGGCCAGACGGTCGACGTCCAACCTGCGCGTGCGGTCGATCTCAGCAAGGAGGAAGTCCACGATGCCGGAGGGCAGGCCGAGATGGGCGACCTCCTCGGCCCGACGGGTGCCGATCAGGTCGTAGGCGAGAAACTTGCTCAGCTGTTTGAGCGTGTGTCCGGCCTTGGTCGCCGAGAGGGTGACTCCGGCGGCGGAGGCGTGTCGGATCGCGTCGATCACAGCGACCGCTCGCAGCGTGCGCCAACTGCTCATGAGGGCCGCGGGAGACTCAGGAATCCCCCACCTCTCCAGGGCGGCTCTCTTGGAAGGCATGGAGTAGATCGTCGGGATGCGCCTCGCGGCGACGGCCAGATGCGCGAGATTCACGTGCACCTCGGTGAACGGGCGTCCGCCCCAGGTGAACTCGACGAGATCGACCGCGGGGAAGGCCCCGCGCTCGTCCCGGACGAAGAGCTTCGAGTATCTCCCGACCGGTTCGTCCGCGATGGCGAACGGAACACTGCCCGGAAGAGTGCGCACCGCGCCGAGCGATCGCGACATGGCCTCCGAGTCGGTGAAGAGCAGCCAGTCGTCCGGGGGGATGCCGAGGCTCGTGGACAACTCGTCGACCAGTGAAGAGATCTGGCCGAGCGCCGTTCTCGGCGACGTCCACATCACATGGAAAAGCTCATGATGGATCTCCCAGTACAGATTGGGCGGCGAGACGCGGAGGTGTCGAGTCCAGATCGTGTCGACGAAGCCCCCTTCGCCCTTCGGGGCGTCGACGGCGTCCAGGTCATAGGCCTGAAGCGCTGACCCGAGGAACCACCCCTTGTTCTCGAGGGGTGGGGGTGTGCGTACTTCCACACCGGATCGAGCCGCCCACCGGGTGAGGAAAGAGAAGTCGGAAACGTCGTCAGAGTACACGGTATACACACCAAACCATCGTCGGTCGAAATGTCATTGCCACGGAAACGCCCATCCTTTCCCATTCCTCTGGTGTCTTCCGGGGGAGCGTCGTCAGGCAATATCGCAGCTCGTCGAGAAGCCGGCGATCACCCCCGCGATCGCGAGGCCGGCGCTCGTGATCCACACGAGGGCGACGCTCGTCAGAGCTGTCGAGAGATTGGCGAAGACCAGGTTCCCCACCGGCATCAAGGCCGCGGATCCGGTGGTGACGACGGCGATGACCCTCCCCATCTTGTCCGGAGGGATCTCCCGCTGGAGCCTGCTGAAGAGGACGACGTTGTAGATCGTCACGAGCGCCGCCATGAGCGTCAGCGAGACGATCGTGGGCCAGATGCCGTCGATGAGGCACAGGAGCAGCACGATCGCGATCGGCATCATCAGCTGGCTCGCGCGTGCTCCCCTCAGATGCGATGCGGTGAACGCCGCCGTCACGGCGGCCGTGACGGCGCCCAGCGCTTCGAAGAGATTGGCGAGGCCGAAGACGTATCCTTCGGAGCCCGTCTCGGAGATCCGATTCAAGAGGACGAACGTCGTGCTGGTCAGAAAGAAGTTGATCCCGAGTGCGCCGATCACTTCGCCGCGAAGCCCCGGGTGCCCGGTGATGTATCGGAGGCCGACGAAGAGCGCGCTCTTCTTGGATTCTTCATCGCGGCGACGAGAAGGCGCGCTGGGCAGCCGGAGGGTGAACCAGAGGGACAGGAGGAACGAGACGGCATTGGCCAGGAGGCTCAGCGGAAAAGCATCCGCTCCGCCTGCGGCGAGGAGGAGGGTGCCCAAGGCGGGGCCGGTCGCCCGGGAGATCTCGCCGAACCCCGTGTAGACGCTGTTGAAGCGCTCCAGGCCCTCAGGAGGTACGACGGAGGGGATGAGGGCGCGACTCGTGGGTGCGTACAGGCTCGCCACGGACGAGGTCGTCACCGCGATGGCCAGCGCGATGAGCACGACGCCTCCTGCTGGCGCGAGCGCCGCGATCGCGGCGGCGATGAGGCAGACGACGGCGGAGACGGCATCGAACAGCAGAAGGAGCAGCCGCCTGTCGAACCGATCCAGCCAGAAGGTCGCGAAGAAGCCGACGAGGACGGTGGCGGCCCCGGCCGCGGCGTTGATCCAGCCGACGCTCTCGTTGCCGGCGACCTGACTCACCGCCCAGGTCATGACCACCGTGTAGGAGAGAGCCCCGATCTTGGAGAAGGCCACCGCGCCGATGAGCCAGTGCGCCCGGCCGAGCGCCTGCGTCTCCGCTCTCATATCGCGGCCACGCGATGCAGGGTGAACCGGTCCTCCGTGGTCCTGGCTCCGTCGACGTCGAACCGATGCCCGCCGATCGTGCCGCCTCCCGCTGCTCGCAGCCACGCCGAGGCGTGGAGCTGAGTGACGTCCGAGGTCACCAGCGTGACCGGTCGGCCGCCGTCCCCGAGCACGAACGCGGCGCCGACGGCCGCGTAGCTCTCCTCCTCATCGAGGGTCACGTCATCGTCGATCTCGGTACGGAGCTGGAGCCCGGGCCCGTCGAACGAGACGAGTCCGTCCTCCACGACGTCGACCGGAGCCATGTACTTGTTGAACCCGAGCTCATGTCCGCGAACCAGGGAGAGCTCGTTGTCTACGTAGGTGCGTACCGGGAACACGAACGGCTGCCCGCGAACGACGACGGGGATCTTGACGATCACCTCGTTGTACCGAATGAAGTCCACGCCGTTGAAGTTCGAGACGACGGCGGAGAATGTGACGAAGAAGCGCTCGGTCGTGAGCTGCGAATCCACGTCACGGGGGGTCGAGAGGTCGGAGAGCGGCGCCAGGTCCACGGCGCCGTCACGGCTACGGCACGCGAAGGTGTGGTTGACGGACTCGACGACGTTGGGCAGATGGATGCGGCGCTCGCCCGTCATCGTATGACCAGCCGGTGGTCGAGAAGGGAACGGGCCTGCGCCAGTTTCGCCTCGACGTCGGTGGCATCCGTCCCGATGAACTCGAAGATCGCCGCGTTGTCGGTGATGGCGCTGGCGTCGGCCTCGAACGTGTCTCCCGGCTTCGCCCAGATCCAGGAGTTCTCGGCCATGTCGAAGTCCTCGCTCGTCGGCGCGGCGACGACGGTGCCTTTGACCCTGTACCGCGCATAGCAGATGGCGCGACGCCGTGGGTGGAGCAGCGCTTCCGCGGTCAACGAGGGTGCCGTGATCGCCTCCCGACTCATCGCCGCCCAGTAGTCCTCCAGGAGGGGCGCATCGAACGCGTACCGCGCGATGCGGGGAATCCCGAGCCCGCCGAAGCGTCGGCCCACTTCACAGAAGACGGGTTCTCCGCCTTCGGGGATGAACCACTCGAAATGGAAGGGGTTCACTCTCTCCTGACTGCCGATCGTCTCCAAGACGCGGGACGAGGCCTCGAAGAGGTCGCCGAGCAGCGCAGGGGAGTCGTCGTAGATCTTGGACGTGGCGATCGCGAGCCCATCTCGTCCGCTCAGGGAGCTCAACACCCCCGCGTCGTACTCGTGCACGTAGAAGTGCTTCACCGCGTATCCGACGGCGAACCCGTCGCACGTGACCATGCGTGGTGCGTCGACGAACGATTCGGCGAGGTAGTCGGCGAGAGGCATCGCCGCGAACTGCGCGTCGTCGATCTCGTCGAGGAGCTGGACGCCCTGCGCAGCCGCGCTTCGTCGGGGCTTGATCAGGCCGTAGCCGGAGGAGAGCAGGTCCTCGCGCGTGCCGGTGAACTCCTCGAGTCCGCGGAACCGGGGCTGGGGAACGGTTCCCTCCAACGCTGAACGCATGAACAGCTTGTCCTTGAAGAGCGTGCCCGCTGCGTATTCCGACACGCCCGTGACGAAGAACTCGTCCAGGAGTCCCGCCGTCGTCATGTCCTCTTCTCCCAGTGTGGAGACCGAGCGGATGGCGTGTGCCTCCGCGATCTCCCTGATCGCTCGGAAGAGGGTCGGGATCTCGAAGTCATCCAGGAACCGGACTTTGGACTCGTCGACCGCCGGATCGGAGTGGTAGCGAGCTCGCGAGCTCTCATGGCCGAGGATGATCGCGTCGCGGTCGTTGAGATGCCAGAGTTCGACCGGGCGAGGAGAGTGCCGGAACATCACGACGTCAACGGCGGACATCGGACGCCCCCGTCGTCGCCGCGTCCTCTGTCTCGTTGCGCAGAACGAGCGGCAGCCGCTGAGACCATTCGAGCGAGGACCTGACGCCCTCAGCGATGCTCAGCTCGGCGTGCCAGTTGAGAAGCCTCGCCGCCTTCCCCGTGAGGGTTGCGCATCCGACGACATCTCCCTGCCGGGGCGGTGCGGTCTGCACGGCGAGCGGCGTCCCCGTTGCCGCGCCGAACGCGTTGACGAGCTCGAAGACCGTGGTCCCCGTTCCGGTGCCGAGATTGATGATGTCGAATCCGGGCGTGTCCGAGCGTGCGATCACCTCGTCGAAGTTCTGTAGCGCCGACACATGGGCGCGGGCGAGATCCCAGACGTGCACGTAGTCGCGAAGCCCCGAGCCGTCGCGTGTGGGCCAGTCTGTGCCCGTGACCGTGAACGTCCCCCCTTCTCGATGCGCCTCGATCATCTTGCCGAGCGCATGGGTCGGATGCGGATCTTGAAGGCCGCTCCGCAGGAGGGGATCGGCTCCGATGGGGTTGAAATAGCGCAGGGCGATCGCGTCCATCGAGCCGGTTGCGGCGAAGTCGCGCAGGACGCGCTCCAGCATCCACTTCGATGCCGAATAGGGACTCTGCGGGGCGACCTCGCTCGACTCATCCACCAGGTGGTCGTCGCCGGGCTCGTACAGGGATGCCGTCGAGCTCAAGATGAAGCGGCGGACCCCGAGACGGGAGAGCTCACGGATCAGCGTGATCGGCTTCGCGACATTGGTGTCGTAGTAGTCGAGCGGCGCCGAAACAGAATCCGGAACCACGATCTTCGCGGCGCAATGGATGACCGAATCCACATCAGGATGGTTGGACAGCACCTGCCGGATCACCGCCGTGTCCGCGATGTCCCCGGTGTAATTCGCATACGGCCGCGAGAACCCGCTCAGGCCTGTGCTGTAGTCGTCCAGGATGACAGGGGTGATTCCGCTGTCCGCGCAGCAGGCGGCAATGGTCGAGCCGATGTATCCTGCGCCACCCGTGATGAGAACCTTCATGTACTACTCTCCAGTCGTTGTGTTACGAGCCCACGACGTGCGGGACACCGTGACGCGAGCGGGGCGACGTGCCCGCGCGGCAGGAGCACGAAGCGTGTCAACTGCCTGGCGACGTGCGGGATCGCCCGTGTCGTCCGATCCGCCCGGGTCGCTCGCGACCCGCCCAGGAGCGGTGCGAGGAGCTGAGAGCGTGCCGTTGCCGGCGTCGGCCAGCGGTGACCCATGCCTCGGGCGCGGCCGGAAAACGGGCGTGCCGATCGCGAACCCGGTCGTCACGCCACGTCTGGTCGACAGGCGCTGTCCCTCTGAGCGGGCGAGCGATTCTCGATCTCAGATCTTGCGTCCGGACTCGCGGGCGGTCACGCCCTTACGCAGAGGGCGGCCGCGAGGTCTACTGCAAGGAATCCGCGATCAGTGCGCGAAGCGCTGTTCGTCTTCTTGCGATCTTCTGCACCGTGGCCGTTTCCATGGTCCCCCCATTTTCCTTTGACGTGACCATGCTCACAGGAGGGTTCGCGTGCAGGCAAGCGGACGAAGGGATATTGCCGAATCTGGGTAATGACCGTTCCCTTTATCGGCAGAACGATGTCGTTTCTGCCCCCCGATGGCGGACACGCGGGGGATTCAGCGGGCGAGCTTGCGCTGCGCGTGCCGGATCAGGCCGGCCAGGCCCGCGATGAGCACGAGCACGCCGATCGCGAGCAGGGCGACGGCGACCATCGTGCCCGGGGACAGTGCTCCGATCCACGTCGTCACGTCGTCGATCCGGTCCGGGTCGCTCAGCTGCCACACCCCGGCGAGGGCGAGCACCGCGAAGAACAGGCCCCAGACGATCCCCGCCCAGCGGGTGCGCGGCGCCAGGGGCTCCATCGGTTCCGCAGCGGGGATGTCTGCGGCGTCCGGATCCGCGAAGGGCGGCAGCGCCTCGGCTGTGGGCGGCTCGTAGCCCATGGGCGGAGACGTCGTGCCGGCAGCTGCGAGGGGTGCCGCGGTCCAGGGATCCGCGGCGTCGGCCGCCGCATCCGGGATGACCTCGGTGATCTGCTCCTCGGGCTCGGTGCTCACTCGCTCTTCTCCTCGGAACGCACGTAGAACGTGACCTGGATGTCGCCGGACGCCTGCGTGATCGTCACGGGCTGCACCGTCGGCGGGGCATCGGGGTCGTCAGGGTTGGGGGATGCCGGGACAGACTGCGTGAGCAGCCCGCCGTCGCCGCTCCAGGTGCCGTCCTCGATCCACTCGCCGGTGTCGGTGTTGATCCTCGACCAGCGGACGGACCCGTCGCCCAGGGTCGCGCGCAGGTCGAGTTGCACGCCGGGCTGGACGTCGATCTGCGTATAGCCCCTGCCCTTGTCCACGACGATCGGATGCGACGCCGACTCGTCGAGCGGCATGAGATAGATCGACAGATCGCCGAACGGCTGCTGCAGCGTCACCGCGGAGCCGTTCGAGATGCCGCGGCTTCCGAGCGCCACGTCGCCCGCCGTCGCCACCCCGCCGGCGATCGCTCCGCCGATGAGAGTCAGCACCGTGACGAAGGCGAGGAATCCGCTGCGCCGCCGGGCGATGCCGGCGATCACCATGCCGCACGCCAGCACCAGCGCTCCGACGAGCAGCCCGAGCGCCACCGCGACGGCGTCGTCGGCGAGCAGTCCGACCACGGCTCCGGTCACGAGGGCGAGGCCGAGCACGGTGAGGACGTAGACGAAGCTCGAGCGCGGATTCGCCGCTCGGCGCAGCCTGCGACGCTCGGACGCCTCGGCCGAGAAC
>JBASAE010000095.1:0-3370 GCA_049654285.1 Microbacterium sp. | reverse complement strand
CCGGCGAGCCGCTGCGCGCGGCATCCGTGGTCCTCCGCGCCGAGGGTGCGCTGGAGGCGGACGCGCTGGCGCGCGCCGTCCTCCGCCTGTGGGACGCGGATGCCGCCGACCTCAACGACACGATCGTCCGGATCTGAACCCGATCATCCGAGCCGAGCGCGGTCGGGTTCAGGCATCCGCCTGCTCCTCGCCTCCGTGCCCCGGACGCAGTCCCTCGACCAGGCCACTCCGAGCGGTCAGCGGCGTCTCGTCGGCCAGCACCTCGGGCATCGCGATCCCGGGGGCGGACGCATCGGACGCCGCGGCCGATCCGGGCTCGCCGGCCGGCGCCTCCGCATACGAGGCGCTCAGGCGCCGATAGGCGCGGGTGGTGAACGCGACCAGGGTGAGGACGACCGTCGCGAGCCCGGCGAAGAAGAAGATCACGGCGATGCCGCGTGCCCTGCCCTCGCCGACGAGCCAGCCCCAGACCGCGTGCCCGTCCGGCGACTCGACGAACGGGATGATGACGTACTGGGCGATCGGGGCGACGAGGAACGCCGTGATCGGCGCCGCCGAGGCCTCCATCGCCGACGCGAACCCGAACACCCGGCCCTGACGCTCGAACGGCACGACCCTCTGGATGACGGTCTGCTCTGCGGCCTCGATCGCCGGCACCAGCGCCATGTACAGCCAGATGCCGATCAGATACAGCAGCCACCAGTCACGGATCGTGAAGAACGCGCCGAGCAGCCCCATGCCGACCACGAGCAGCAGCATGGTGCGGATCGGGTTACGGCCCAGGCCGACCGACGCGACCACGATCCCGCCGACGAGGAAGCCGGTGGAGGCGACCCCGAGGGCGATGCCCCAGAGCTGCACCGACATCAGCTCGAGCCCGTACGGGTCCATCAGCGCCATGTAGACACCGCCGATGAGGTTGTTGAACATCGAGAAGAACAGCAGCACCAGCAGGCCGGGCACCGCACGGATCGCGCGGATGCTGCCGCGCAGGTCCATCGCGGACGGTGCATCCGGATCGACCGTCGGGCGCTCCTCGGGTATGCGGACGAAGAGGATGTGAACCAGAGACACCACCGTGAGCGCGACGGCGATCACGAGCGTGCCCGCCATGCCCAGGTATCCCACCGACAGTCCGCTGAACACGCTGGTGACGAGGAATGCGAGGCCCTGCACCGTGCCGACCATGCCGTTCGCGTTGGCGTGACGCTCGACCGGCACCAGCAGCGTCACGGTCGTCGACAGCGCGATGTTGCGCATCTGCTCGACCACCGCGCCGAACAGGATGACCCCGGCGAACGCCCAGAACCACGGCCCGCCGAAGTCGAGCAGCGCCTGCTCGGGCTGCCACAGGTACAGCAGCCAGGCGGCGAGGAACGCGATCGCGGTGACCGCACTCGAGAACACGAAGACCGCCCTCTTGCGGTGCCGGTCGACGATCGTGCCGAACACGATCGAGAAGATCGCGATGAGCAGCATGTAGGCGCCCCCGACGATGCCGGTGGCCATGACGTTCTTCGTCTCGAGGTACACCCAGAACGTCAGGGCGAACCAGAGGAAGCTGGTGGTGACGTTCGCCACCATCGTGTTCGCCAGCACCTGGATGAAACTGCGCATGGGTAGAGGGTAGACGGAGGCTCGGACATCCGACAGGGACACCCGCGAGAGCGGCCTCGGTCGGGCCCGTAGAGTTGTGGAGTGAGCGTTCTGCATGACACCGCCGTGCGCGGCTTCGCATCCGACAACTATTCCGGCATCCACCCCGAGGTGCTCTCCGCGATCGCCGAGGCGAACGACGGGCATCAGGCCGCCTACGGCGGAGATCGGTACACCGAGCGGCTGCAGGAGGTCTTCCGCGACCGCTTCGGCGATCGGGCGCAGGCCTTCCCGGTGTTCAACGGCACCGGTGCGAACGTCACCGGGCTGCAGTCGATGCTGCCGCGCTGGGGAGCGGTGATCGCGGCGTCCACCGCGCACATCAACGTCGACGAGGGCGGCGCCCCCGAACGCGTCGGCGGCATCAAGCTGCTGACCGTGCCCACCGAGGACGGCAAGCTCACCCCCGAGCTGGTCGATCGCGAGGCCTGGGGCTGGGGAGACGAGCACCGCGCCCAGCCGCTGGTCGTCTCGATCACGCAGACCACCGAGCTGGGCACGCTCTACACGCCGGAGGAGATCCGCGCGCTGGCCGACCACGCGCACGGGCACGGCATGAGGCTGCACGTCGACGGCGCGCGGCTGTCGAACGCCGCCGCGGCCCTCGACCTGCCGCTGCGCGCGTTCACGACCGACGTCGGCGTCGACGTGCTGAGCTTCGGCGGCACGAAGAACGGGGCGATGCTCGGCGAGGCGGTCGTGGTGCTGGATCCCGACGCCGCCGACGGCCTGGTCTTCGCCCGCAAGTTCAACATGCAGCTCGCCTCGAAGATGCGGTTCGTGTCGGCGCAGCTCATCGCGCTGCTCGAGGGTGACCTGTGGCTGCGCAACGCCCGCCACGCGAACGCGATGGCCCAGCGGCTACGGTCGCGGGTCGAGGCGGGCATCGCCGACGGATCGATCCGCGGCGTGTCGTTCACCCAGCCCACACAGTCGAACGGCCTCTTCGCGGTGCTGCCCGAGGGCGTCGCCGACCGGCTGCGCGAGAGCTTCCGCTTCTACGACTGGGACGCCGCGCGCGGAGAGGTGCGCTGGATGTGCTCGTTCGACACCCAGGAGTCCGACGTGGACGCCTTCGTCGCCGAGCTCGCCCGGCTGACGGCGGCCTGACCCGCCGATACCCCGCCTCATCGTCGACACCCCCGGCTACCCACGCAGGCGACCCGGGGTATCGACGACAGGGCGGGGTTTCCGGTCAGCGTCCCAGAGCGCCCAGCACGTCGACGAGCGCGTTCGCGTCGCCCACGTTGCCCGGCACCACGACGTAGAGCCGGTCGTCGCCCTCGGCGGAGACCAGATCCCACACCGACACGCCGGCGAGCACCTGCCCGCGCACCGTGGCGCGCGTGGCGCCGACGCCTGTCCGCGCCAGCTCGGCCGAGGTGATGCCGCCCTTCGCGACCACGGCCTCGACCTCGGGCACGAGCGCGCGCACCGCGGTGGTGAGGGCCTGCATGACGAGCTCGCCGTGACGCAACGTGTTGTGCTCGGCACGACGGTGCCGCTCGGTGGTGACGATCGCGAGCCCCGAAGCGCGCAGCTGCTCCCGTGCCTTCTCGGCTGCGGCGAGTCCCGCCGCCCGCGGGTCGGCGAAGGCCTCGTCGGTCGGGATCACCACGGCGGGCCCGTACGAGGCGGCCACGGCTTCCAGCTGCGCCGTCGCGCCGGCGGTGTGCGAACCGCAGGCCAGCAGCGTAGGGACGGCGTGCGGGAC
>JBASAE010000094.1:0-4404 GCA_049654285.1 Microbacterium sp. | reverse complement strand
CCGCAGCGGCCGAACGCGCGGGCTGCGTCGTCGCCACGACGACACCCGTCGCCGCGCAGGCCAGCAGCACGATGACCGTGAACCCCGCCCGGAACCGTCCTCCCCGTAGGACGGCGAGCACGGCGCCCAGCAGCACCGCGATCGTCAGCGGGATCACGAGCGTCGGGAGGAACACCGCCAGCAGAGCGGATGCCCAGACCGCCGACGCCAGCACGAGCCCACGAGGATCCCTCATACCCGCACCAGGTCGCGCAGGCCGCTGAGCAGCTTCTCGCCGATGCCGGACACGGCGAGGAGGTCGTCCACCGAACGGAACCTGCCGTTCTGCTCGCGCCACGCGATGATGCGCTGTGCAAGGGCCGGACCGATGCGCGGCAGGGACTCCAGCGCGGTCTGATCGGCGGAGTTCAGGTCGATCACCCCATCACCGGATGCCCCGGCCGGGCCCTGCTCCCCGCCCTCGCCCTGCGCCGGCACGACCACCTGCTCGCCGTCGCTGAGCGGGCGCGCGAGGTTCACCGCCCGCAGATCTGCGGTGTCGAGCGTGCCGCCCGCCGCGGCGAGGGCATCGACGAGGCGGGCGCCCGGGTCGAGGACGTACAGCCCGGGCTGGGACACGTCTCCGAGCACATGGACGTACAGCTCGGCCGAGGAGACGGACGTGGGGACGTCGAGCGGGATGACGTCGGTCGGCGCGGTCTGACCGCGCAGGATGCCCCAGCCCACCGCCGCGGAGAGCACCACCAGACCGAGGGTGACGGCGGCTCCGATGCTCAGCCTCAGGCGCGGCCGGGAGGGCTGGGGCTCTTCGGGGAGGGACATCCTGACACGCTAGGTCCCTCCCGGACTGACCAGAGGGTCACGAGACAGGGTCGGTGGACAGAATGCCGACGGGAACGACCTGGGGAGAACGAGAGCGGTGAGGCGGCGTCAGCCCTTGACGGCGAAGTTCACGATCTTCGGGGCACGCACGATCACGCGCACGATCTCCTTGCCCTCCAGCGCCCGCTGTACGCGCTCGTCGGCACGGGCCAGCGCCTCCAGCTCCGCCTCGGTGACACCGGCGGGGACGTCGAGGGTGGCGCGCACCTTGCCGCCCACCTGCACCGCCGCGGTCACGGTCTCGTCCACGAGCAGCGCGGGATCGGCGTCGGGCCACCGCACCGCGCTCACCGACGGCTCGAGTCCGAGCACCTCCCACATCTCCTCGGCGGTGTGCGGCGCGATCGGCTCGAGCATCATCGCCAGGGTCTCCATAGCCTCGCGGACCGCCGGGTCGGCGGCGCCCGCCCCGGCGTCGATGGTCTTGCGGATGCCGTTGGTCAGCTCCATCAGACGCGCGACCAGCACGTTGAACTTGGTCTGCTCGACCAGGCCGGGCGCGTCGGCGAGGACGTGGTGCGTGATGCGGCGCAGCGCGGCATCCCCGGCCTCCGCCGCCGCGCCCACCGGGCTCGCGACGTCGTGCGCGGCCCGCAGCGCGCGGGACAGGAACTTCTGCGCGCCGGAGAGGGAGACGCCGGACCACTCCTTGTCATCCTCCACCGGTCCCGCGAACGCCAGACCCACACGCAGCGCGTCGGCGCCGTGCGCGGCCATCTGCTCGGAGAACTCGACCAGGTTGCCCTTGCTCTTCGACATCTTCGCGCCGTCGAGGATGACCATGCCCTGGTTGACGAGGTTGGAGAAGGGCTCCTCGAAGTCGATCAGCCCCATGTCGTGCAGCACCTTGGTGATGAACCGCGCGTAGAGCAGGTGCAGGATGGCGTGCTCGACTCCGCCGAAGTAGGAGTCGACCGGTGCCCAGCGCTTCGCCTCGGCCGGGTCGAAGGCGGCCTGGTCGCTGTTCGGCGACAGGAACCGCAGGAAGTACCACGAGCTGTCCACGAACGTGTCCATCGTGTCGGGGTCGCGCAGCGCCGGCTCGCCGGACGCCGGGTCGACGGTGCGCACCCACGACTCCGCCGCGCCCAGCGGCGAGGTGCCCTTCGGCTTCAGGTCGAGGCCCTCCACGCTCGGCAGCACCACGGGCAGCTGGCTCTCGGAGACGGGAACGATCCGGTCGTCCTGGGTGTGCAGCATCGGGATCGGCGTGCCCCAGAACCGCTGCCGGGAGATCAGCCAGTCGCGCAGGCGGTAGTTCTTCGCGGCCCGGCCGGTGCCGGACTGCGCCATCTGCTCGATGGTGCGGGCGATCGCGGCGTCCTTCTCCAGGCCGTCCAGGTCGCCGGAGTTCACCATCCGTCCGTTGCCCACCAGCGCCACGCCGGTCGCCGCCGGGTCGAGCTCGGCGAGGTCGCCGCCCTCGTCCGCGCCGCCGGGCCCGGTCGTGTCGAGCACGACCTTCACCGGCAGGTCGAAGGCCCGGGCGAAGTCGAGGTCGCGCTGATCGTGTGCGGGGACGGCCATGACCGCCCCGTGACCGTAGTCGGCCAGCACGTAGTCGGCCGCCCAGATCGGCATGCGCTCGCCGTTCACCGGGTTGACCGCCCAGCGCTCCAGGAACACACCGGTCTTCGGCCGGTCGGTGGACTGCCGCTCGATCTCGGTCTGCTTCTGCACCCGCTCCAGGTAGTCCTGGAAGCGCATCCGCACCTCGGCGGAGGCGCCGGACGCCAGCTCGGCGGCCAGATCGGAGTCCGGCGCGACGACGAAGAACGTCGCGCCGTGCAGCGTGTCCGGCCGGGTCGAGAACACCGTCACCGGCTCATCGCGCCCCTCGATGCGGAAGTCGACGTCGGCGCCCGTCGAGCGGCCGATCCAGTTGCGCTGCATCTGCAGCACCTTGTGCGGCCAGTGTCCCTCCAGGCCGTCCAGATCGTCCAGCAGCCGGTCGGCGTACTCCGTGATCTTGAAGTACCACTGGGTGAGCTTCTTCTTGACGACCTCGGCACCACACCGCTCGCAGCGCCCGTCCACGACCTGCTCGTTGGCCAGCACGGTCTGGTCGTTCGGGCACCAGTTCACCGAGCTCTTCTTGCGGTAGGCCAGACCTCGCTCGTACAGCTTCAGGAACAGCCACTGGTTCCAGCGGTAGTACTCCGGGTCGGAGGTGTGCAGCACCCGCGACCAGTCGTACGACATGCCGTAGGCGCGGAACCCGGTCTTGTGCTGCTCGATGTTCGCGTAGGTCCACTCGCGCGGATCCGCTCCGCGGCGGATCGCCGCGTTCTCCGCGGGCAGGCCGAACGAGTCCCAGCCGATCGGGTTGAGCACGTTGTAGCCGCGGTGCCGCCAGTACCGGGCGACGATGTCGGGGTACAGGTAGTTGACCGCGTGCCCCATGTGCAGGTCGCCGGAGGGGTACGGGAACATCCCGAGAATGTACTTGCGCGGCCGCTCGTCGTCGGCGCCGCCCGCGTCGAAGGTCTCGTGCTCGGCCCAGTAGCGCTGCCACTTCTCCTGAAGGGCGCGGAAGGGCTGGGACTCGACGGCTTCAGCGGTGGCGACGGGATGCTCGGACAAAGGACGGCCAATCTGGAGGGAGAGCGGAACTTCTAGGGTATCGCGCTTCGGGTCCGTGCCTCCCTCACCGGGTGGGCGGGCCGACCGCCCAGTCCGGAGGGAGCGCGGCGCCGAGCGCACGCAGCGGTGCGCGTGCCTTGGTCGCGACCTCGGCGACCTCGTCCGCGGCATCCGACAGCCAGGTGATGCCGCCGCCCGCGCCCACGACCGCCTCACCCTCCGCGATCACGATCGAGCGGATCACCATCGCAAGATCGAAGGAGCCGTCCAGCCCGACCCACCCGAAACATCCCGAGTACACGCCGCGCGGCCCCCTCTCCAGCTCGTGCAGGATCGTCATCGCCGACAGTTTGGGCGCACCCGTCATGCTCCCCGCGGGAAAGGCGGCGGCGCACAGCTCCCCGAACGTGATCCCCGGACGGAGGCGGGCGCTGACCGTGCTGACCAGCTGGTGCACCGCCGGGTACGACTCCACCTCCCAGAGCCGCTCGACCTCGATCGACCCGGGCTCTCCGACGTGCGAGAGGTCGTTGCGCATGAGATCCACGATCATCACGTTCTCGGCGCGCTCCTTCACGCTCGACCGCAGCTCCTCGGCGAGCTCGGCGTCCTCCCCCGGGGTCGCGCCGCGTGGCCGGGTGCCCTTGATCGGGCTGGTGCGCACGACGCCGTCCGTGCCGCGGAGGAACTGCTCCGGGCTGGCGCTGAGCAGGTGCCGGCCGCCGATGCGCAGGTATCCGCCGTGGTGCGCGGCGGAGGCCGTACGCAGCCGGCGGTAGACCAGGAGGGGATCCTGCTGCTCCGCAGCGACCGTGAACCGCGTGGTCAGGCACAGCAGATACGCGTCCCCCGCCCGGATCGCGTCCCGGCAGCGCCCGATGAGCGCGGCGTACTCGACCGCGCCGTGCCGGGCGACGGCGACATGGGACGGGACCTCGT
>JBASAE010000093.1:0-4495 GCA_049654285.1 Microbacterium sp. | reverse complement strand
ACGAAGTACTTGCCCCCCGGGGAGTACTGCCGTGCGTAGTCGGCGGCCACCAGTGTCGAGAGCAGGCGGTGCGCGGTCGACACGGCGACGCCCGTCCGTTTGGCGAGCTCGCTGACCCCGAGAGGTTCGTGCTCGCGCAGCTCGTCCAGGATCCGTAGCGCTTGAGCGACCGAGGACAGGTTCGACCGCTGTCCAGGAGGGACTTCTTTCCGCATATAAGAATCATCGCACAGTATTTTCTGTTAATTGAGAAAGTCGGCTACGTTGTGGGGTGTTGTCCGAGATCAGTGTCGATTGCAGGGAGTGATGCCGTTTGGCTCGTGTCGGAGTTATCGGGCTCGGGAGCATCGGGCGAGCAGTGGTGGAATACGCCCTGTCGAGCGGTGATCACCAACTGGCCTTCGCTCGCAATCGGTCCCATCCGAACTGGGCGGCGGCAGCCGGGGTGGCCGTTCGCCTCGGGCCGCCGACCGATGAAGAGCTGCGCGAGACGGATCTCGTCGTGGAGGCGGCGCACCCCCAGGTCGTGGTGGACGAGGGAGAGCGCATCCTGCGCCACGGCGATCTCCTCGTGGTGTCGGCGGGCGCTCTGGCCGATGAGGCGCTGCTGGCGACTCTGATCGACACGGCGGAGCAGCACGGGACGAACCTGATCGTTCCGCAGGGCGCCCTCGTCGGAGTGCAGGCCATGCTCGCGCAGAGCGCGCGCTGGACGCGGGCGCAGATCACGATGACCAAGGCGCCGGAGAGCCTCGACCCCGTGCCGACCGACATCGACGGGGTCACGGTGCTCTACGAGGGCGCGGTGGGCCCGCTCATCCGGCGCTACCCCCGCAACGTGAACGCGATGGTGGCCTTCGCACTGGCGACCCGCGGATTCGAGGAGACGGTCGCGAAGCTCGTCTGCGACCCGTCCGGCGGCCTCGGGCACCTCGACATCGAGCTCGAGGCAGGCGACGGCGCGTTCCTGTCCATTCGGAAGGCGCAGCCGATGACCGGCGTCTCGGGGAGCGAGATGACGACCTCGATCCTGCAGAGCGTCGCCGCGGTGACCGGCGATTCCGCGCCGGGTCTTCGATTCGTGTAGGCACACCCCTCACAGAGGGAGATACCCCGATCGTCTCAGGTGACCAGGCCGCGCCTCGCGAAGCGCTCGTCCCGCCACACCTCCGAGGTCAGGATGTCCTCCAGCACCGACACGGCGTCCCAGACGTCCGCGTACGAGGTGTACAGCGGGGTGAACCCGAACCGGATCAGGTCGGGGGCGCGGAAGTCGCCGATCACGCCGCGCTCGATCAGCGCCTGCATGACCGCGTAGCCGTCCTCGTGCCGCAGCGACACCTGGCTGCCGCGCCGGGCGTGGTCGCGCGGGGTGACCACCTCCAACCCGAAGGATCCCAGGCGGGTGTCGACGAGCTCGATGAACAGGTCGGTCAGCGCGAGGCTCTTCTCCCGCACGAGCGTCATGTCGACCTCGGCCCACATCCGCAGGCTCGCCTCGAGCCCGGCCGCCGACAGCAGCTGCGGGGTGCCGACGCGGAACCGGGTGATCCCTGGCGCCGGCGCGTACTCGACGGTGAAGTCGAACGGCCGGGCGTGGCCGTGCCATCCGGTCAGCGGCGGACGGGCATCCTCCTGATGCCGCTCGGCGACCCAGACGAACGACGGCGCCCCGGGCCCGCCGTTCAAGTACTTGTACGTGCACCCCACCGCGAAGTCGGCGTCCGCGGCGTTCAGGTCGATCGGCACCGCGCCCGCGCTGTGGCAGAGGTCCCACACGATGAGCGCTCCCGCCTCGTGCACCTGGCGGGTGACCTCGGCCATGTCGTACATCCGGCCGGTGCGGTAGTCGACCTGTGTGAGCACGACCACCGCGACGTCCTCGTCGAGCACGTCGGCCAGGGTCGGCCCCTCGTCGGAGATCAGCCGGCGCTCCAGCGGCCGGTCTCCGCCGATCAGCTCCTGCACGCTCTCCAGCATGTAGAGGTCGGTGGGGAAGTTGCCACGCTCGGCGACGATGACGCGGCGCTCCGGTCGCAGCCGGGCCGCCGCGGCGGCCGCTTGGAACAGGCTCGTCGAGGTGGACTCGGCGATCACGACCTCGCCCGCCCTCGCGCCGACGATCGGGGCCAGCCGGTCGCCGATCGCGGTCGGCTTGGCGAACCAGCCGGCGTCGTTCCAGCTGCGGATGAGACCCGTGCCCCACTCCTCGCGCATCACGTGCTGCACGAAGTCCGGGGTGTCGCGCGGCAGCGCCCCGAGCGAGTTGCCGTCGAGGTAGACGATGCCGTCGGGCAGCACGAAGCGCTCCCGGAACCCGCCGAGCGGGTCGGCCGCATCGAGGGCCTCGCAGGCGGCGCGGTCTGTCGCGGGGTCGGCGGAGGTCATAGCTGCATTGCCCTTTCGGAGGTCCGGGGTGCGAGACGTGCGCCGAGGAAGCGCTCGGCGTTGCCCCGGCGGATGGCGTTCTTCTGTGATTCGGTGAGGAAGTCGGAGCGGTCCACGACGGCGCCGACCGGGCGTTCGCCCAGCGGATAGGGGTAGTCGCTGCCGACCATCACCTGGGACACGCCCAGGGTGTCGACCAGCGCACGAAGCGCGATCGGGTCGAACACGACCGAGTCGACACTGAAGCGGTCCGTGTAGTGCGACGGCGGACGCTCGCTGACGCCGATCACGTCGCGGCGCTGATGCCAGGCGTTCTCGAAGCGGCCGAGCCAGAAGGCGAACGAGCCGCCGCCGTGGGCGAAGGCGAGGCGCAGCGAGTCCGGGACCCGGTCGAACACCCCGCCCAGGATCAGGGCGATGATCGACAGGTGCGTCTCGGCGGGCATCCCGGTGAGCCAGCGCGCCATCCACCGGTTCAGGCGGGGCGTCTCCGGCATGTCCCACGGGTGCACGAACACCGGGATGTCGTTCTGCGCGCAGTGCTGCAGGAACGTGACGAGCCCCGCGTCGTCGAGGTCGCGGTCGCCGACGTGGTTGCCGATCTCGACCCCGGCGTGGCCCGAGGCCATCGCCCGGTCGGCCTCCGCGCACGCGGCGTCCGTGTCCTGCAGCGGGACCTGCGCGAACGGGATCAGGCGGCCCTCGCCGGGCGCGCAGATCTCGAGCGCGAGATCGTTGAAGATCCGCGCGACCTTCGTCGCCTCCGGCCCCGACTTGTCATACGCGAAGAACACCGGGGTGGGCGACACGACCTGTGCGTCGACGCCGTCGGCGTCCATGTCGGCGAGTCTCACCTGCGCATCCCAGCAGTCGGGACCGATGCGCCGGAACTCGGACTCGCCGAGCATGATCATCGCCTCGCGCTCCGAGTCCACCCGCAACGACGGCCAGAGGCCTGGCCCGACCTCGGTGGAGAGGTCGGGCCAGGCGCTCGGCACGAAGTGCGTGTGGACGTCGATCGTGCCCAAGGCGTTCAGCCCTTGCCGGGGTGGACGGTGCCGCAGTTGGGGCAGGTGCGTCCCTCTTCGCTCTCGTAGAAGTCGCGGAAGACCGGCGGCAGGTCCTCGACGATGTCGCGCACCTGCAGCTCGACCTCGTGGACCTTGGTGTCGCAGTTCGGGCAGAACCAGGCGAACTTCTCCAGGGTGCCCTCCTCACGGATACGCTCGATCACGATGCCGATCGAACCGGCCTCGGGGCGCTGCGGCGAGTGGTAGACGTTGCCGGGCAGCAGCCACATCTCCCCCTCGCGGATGTCGATGCGCTGCGGGCCGTCCTCGGTCTGCAGGTTGACGTGCATGTTGCCCTTGTACTGGTAGAACCACTCCTCGTAAGGGTCGAAGTGGAAGTCGGTGCGCTGGTTCGGGCCCCCGACGACCTGCACGATGAAGTCGTCGCCGACCGCCATCGTCTTGTTGTTCACCGGCGGCTGCAGCAGGTGCTCGTTCTCCTTGATCCAGGCGGCGAAGCCGAGGACGGGTGGGATGCTGGTCATGATTCCTCCTTGATATCAGTGATGCGGATTGCGTGGTCAGCCCGCGGGCCGACGCGCGATCGCCTGGATCTCCAGGCGCAGATGCGGATGCGGGAGCTGATGCACCGCGACGGTCGTGCGGGTGGGCCCGGTCTCGTCGAAGTACTCGGCCCAGACCTCGTTGTAGGGGGCGAAGTCGTTCATGTCGACCAGGAACGTGGTCACCTGCAGCAGATCGGAGAGGTCGCACCCGGCCGCGGCGAGGAGTGTGCGGATGTTCTCGATCACCGCACGGGTCTGCACCGCGACGTCGAGCCGGGTCGCGCCGAACTCATCGGCCTCCGCTCCCTCGATCGTGTTGTCCGGGCGCCGCGACGAGGTGCCGGAGACGAACACCAGGTCGCCCGACACCTTCACGTGCGGGAAGCGCCCCCGCGGGGTCGCCTTGCCCTCCACCAGGATGCCCTCGCTCATCGCGCTTCTCCTTCGCTGTCGTTCCGGGTCTCGATCCGCACGGCGACGCGGCCGAGCCCGGCGATCGTCGCCTCGACGACGCCCCGGGCGGGCACGGCG
>JBASAE010000092.1:0-10702 GCA_049654285.1 Microbacterium sp. | reverse complement strand
CACAATGGACCCATGAGCCACGACCACCCCGAGCTGCGCCGCGCAGACGGCGCACCGCTGCGCATCCTCGCCGTCGACGACGAGCCCATGCTGACCGATCTGCTCGCCATGGCTCTGCGGATGGAGGGCTGGGAGGTGCGCACGGCCGCCAGCGGCCTGGAGGCGCTGCAGGTCGCCCGCGACTTCGAGCCCGATGCGCTGATCCTCGACGTGATGATGCCCGACCTCGACGGCATGAGCGTGCTGCGACGGCTCCGCGAGTCGGGCAACCTCGTGCCGGTGCTGTTCCTCACCGCGAAGGACGCCGTCGAGGACCGCATCGCGGGGCTCACCGCCGGAGGCGACGACTACGTCACCAAGCCCTTCAGCCTGGAGGAGATCATCGCTCGGTTGCGCGCGGTGATCCGCCGCGCGGGCTCCGCCCGCACGGATGACGAGCAGGCGATCCTGCGCGTGGCCGATCTGTCGCTCAACGAGGACAGCCATGAGGTGTTCCGCGGCGACGACGAGATCGAGCTGACTGCGACCGAGTTCGAGCTGCTCCGCTACCTGATGCGCAACGAGCGTCGGGTGCTGTCGAAGGCGCAGATCCTCGATCGGGTGTGGAGCTACGACTTCGGCGGCAAGTCCTCGGTCGTCGAGCTGTACATCTCGTACCTGCGCAAGAAGATCGACGTCGGCCGGACACCGCTCCTGCACACCGTGCGTGGCGTCGGGTACATGATCAAGGCGCCCCAATGAGCAAGGCCGGCGCCGTCGGGTCCGGGCCATGTCGCACCACCGTCCACTGAGCCTGCAGGCGCGGCTGATGGCCGCGGTGATCGGATTCGTCTCGCTCATCCTCGTCATCGTCGCGATCATCACCAGCGCGACGCTCGGGGCGTCGCTTCAGGATCGCCTCGACGCCCAGCTGAACACCTGGTCTGCGACGACCGCGGCCTGGGCGAACCAGGCCCTCGGCTCACGCTCGCTCGATGTCACCGCGGAGAACGTGATGATCGGCCAGCGCGGGCCGGCATCGGGCATCCTGGTCGCCGTCGTGCTGCCGAACGGTGCGGTCAGCGGCGCGTTCGCGGGCACCGACGGCAAGCTCGTCGAGATGACCGATCTGCAGCTCGGCGCGCTCGAGGCCTCCATCGAGGGCGAGCACGTCGCGACCGCGGCCATCCCGGGCTCGGGGTCGTGGCGGGTACAGCTGCGGTCGATCCCCTCCGGGACCGTCGTCATCACCGGCCTGCCCCGCGAGGACATCCAGCAGACGATGACCACGCTGTTCACCGTGATCGCGATGGCCACCCTCGGCGGGTTGATCCTGCTGGCCCTCACGACCGCACTGACGATCGGTGTGGGACTCCGCCCCCTGCGCGCGGTCGCGGCGACCGCCACCCGCGTCGCGAACCAGCCGCTGGACCGCGGAGCGGTGTCCATCACCGAACGCGTGCCGGACGCCGAGGCCGATCCGGCCACCGAGGTCGGCATGGTCGGCGCAGCGCTGAACACGCTGCTCGACCACGTCGACACCTCGCTGGCTGCCCGCCAGCGGAACGAGGAGCGGATGCGCCGGTTCGTCGCCGATGCGAGCCACGAGCTGCGCACGCCCCTGGCGTCGATCCGCGGCTATTCCGAGCTGTCGCTGCGCGCACTGCAGCAGTCGATGGACGCCGATCAGGAGGTCGGGGGAACGGAGCCGCTGCAGAGTACGGCGACCGCACTCGAACGCATCCAGGCGCAGTCCGTGCGGATGACCCGGCTCGTCGAGGATCTCCTTCTGCTCGCCCGGCTGGACGAGGGCCGGGAGCTCGCGCACGCCCCGGTCGACCTGACCCTGCTGGCGGTCGAGGAGCTCACCGACGCCCGCCCCGCGGGACCGGAGCACGTGTGGGAGCTGGAGGTGCCCGAGGAACCGGTCGTGGTCTCCGGCGATGCCGGCCGACTGCACCAGGTGGTGACGAACCTGCTCGCCAATGCCCGCACGCACACGCCGGCCGGGACGACGATCACGCTGACCGTCGCCGCCGTTCCCGGCGGTGCGGAGCTGCGAGTGCACGACGACGGTCCCGGGATCGATCCCGGCGTGCAGGGCGAGCTGTTCGCCCGCTTCGCCCGCGGTGACGTCTCCCGCGCCAGGCAGACCGGCGGCACGGGACTGGGGCTGGCGATCGCGAAGGCCATCGTCGAGGGACACGGCGGCACGCTCGGCGTGGAGAGCGCCCCCGGGGACACGACGTTCACGGTGCGCCTCCCTGTGAGCCTGCACGCCCCCGCCGAGACGGGGGCGTAGCCCCTCGGGCTCGGCGGGGGCGTACAGGCTCGGCGGGGCGGGGCCCGGTCAGTAGCCGGCGAACGCGTCCGTGGTGAGGGAGCGCGCCTTCTGCAGCGCCGGGGCCAGCTCGGCGATCAGTCGCGGCGGGCCCGAGATGTACGCGTGCCGGGTCGAGAGATCCGGCACCACGCGCTCGAGGCCCGCGGCATCCAGACGGATGCCCTGGGCCCAGCTCCACTGCGCGGGAAGGTCCCGCGGCTCGTCGCGCGTGAACACGACCACCCGCGCGCCGGTCTGTGCCAGTTCATCGCGGAACGCCAGCTCCGAGGCATCCGAGGCGATGTAGAGCAGCACGACGTCGCGGAGGCTCCCCGCGCCCTTCAGCTGCCGCAGATGGGAGACGAAGGGCGTGACGCCGATGCCGGCGGCGACCATCAGCAGCGGGGAATCGCCCCGGGGCAGGACGAAATCCCCCCAGGTCCCGGTGACGGCGAGGACCGCTCCCGGCTGCGCCTCGGCGAGCGCGCGCTTATAGCTGGAGGGATGCTTCTGGTCGCTGTTCTTGTAGGCGATCCTCAGCTCGGGAAGGTCGGCCGGGGCGGAGAGGATGCTGAACTCGCGACGCGTGCCGCGGGCGTCGGGATGCCGGTGCGGCACGTCAAGCTCCAGGTACTGTCCCGCGAGGAACCGCAGTCGGCCTCGGGTGCGGAACGTGAGCTCCTGCACGGTCGGCGTGACGAGCCGCCGTCGCTCCAGCACCAGGCGCACCGAACCGCGCAGCGCGAACGCGAAGGCGAGCAGGTTGCCGATCAGCAGCGCACGTTCCTCGCCCAGCGTGAACAGACCGCCCACCGAGATGGGCCAGCCGACCAGCACGCCCACCAGCGCCGCCACCCAGAACTGCTGCCAGCGCCTCGGCGGCAGGGTGAGCGGCTCGGAGAGCATGAACGCACCGAGGAACAGGACCGGCGACGGCACGACCGCGAGCCACAGCGCATCCGGGAGGGAGAACTCCAGTCCGGCGGCGGGCGCCTGCACGGCTTGACGCACCACGGAGGCACCGACCGCGATCAGGACGAACACCAGGATGACCCGCACCTTCTCCGTGCGCCAGACGACCGCGAGGCCCAGCAGCGCGACGGGGACCGCCATCGCCGGCGTCCCCACCCACCATGACGAGAGCGTGCCGAGACCCGCGACCGTCACCACCGCGGCACCGAACGCCGCGGGGTTCAGGATGTGCCGGCCGCGCCAGGCGATCACGTACTTCGACAGGCTCGCGAGCGCTCCAGCAAGTGCGGTGCCGCCGAGGCCCGGCAGCGAGAGCTGCGGCTGCAGCACGAACAGCAGGATCAGCGCGGTCACGAGCGAGGACTCGATGCGCCACGGCAGCCGCAGGAGGCGCTGCGCTGCGGCGTCCACCGCGGAGATCACCACCGCGAGCACGGCGAACGTCGCGAGCAGCTCGCCCGCGGTCGGCAGGACGAGTCCGGCGAGCGACAGGCCGAGCGCGATCAGCGCGAGGGCGATCAGCGCGAAGAGCACCAGCCGGTACATCGAGATGGTCGCCAGCACGGCGAGCACGCGCTGCCGCAGCGCGGTGAGGGACCCGATCACTCCGTCACTCCCCTTCCCCCTCCCCCGCGCATTCGGAGAAGAGGCGGCGTGCGAACGTCCTCACGCCTCGCCGTTGAACATGCTCGTGACCGAGCCGTCCTCGAAGACCTGCTTGATGCCCGTGGCCAGCAGCGGGGCGATCGGCAGGATCCGCAGCGTCGGGAAGCGTCGTCCCTCGGCGAGCGGGATCGTGTCGGTGACGACCACCTCGTCGATCGCGGAGTCCTGCAGCCGCTCGGCGGCCGGATCGCTGAAGATCGCATGTGTGGCGGCGACGATCACCTTGCGCGCCCCATTGGCCTTCAGCGCCTGCGCGGCCTTCACGATCGTGCCGCCGGTGTCGATCATGTCATCGACCAGCAGGCAGGTGCGGCCAGAGACCGTGCCGACGATCTCGTGCACGGTGACCTGGTTCGCGACCTTCGGATCGCGGCGCTTGTGGATGATCGCGAGCGGTGCGCCCAGGCTGTCGGACCAGGTGTCCGCGACCCGCACGCGCCCCATGTCCGGGGAGACGATCGTGAGCGTCTCGCGGTCCTCCGCGGTGAGGTTCTGCTCGAAGTGCTCGAGCAGAACCGGCTTGGCGAACAGGTGATCGACGGGCCCGTCGAAGAACCCCTGGATCTGCGCGGCGTGCAGGTCCACGCTCATCACCCGGTCGGCACCCGCCGTCTTCAGCAGGTCGGCGACGAGCCGCGCGCTGATCGGCTCGCGACCGCGGCCCTTCTTGTCCTGCCGGGAGTACGGGTAGTAAGGGGCGACGACCGTGATGCGCTTGGCGGATGCCCGCTTCGCGGCGTCGAGCATGATGAGCGTCTCGACCAGCCACTCGTTGATCGGCTCCCCGAAGGACTGCACGATGAACAGGTCACAGCCGCGGATCGACACCTCGAACCGGGCGTAGATCTCGCCGGAGGCGAAGGTGCGGTGCTCGACGGGGGCGGGCGCTGCGCCCAGCGCGGCGGCGATCTGCTCGGTCAGCTCGGGGTGCGACCTGCCTCCCGCGACGACGAGCCGCTTCTTGGTCTTGGCGACCAGTCCCGGTGCGACGCCGTTCGCCTGCTCGATCTCCGCCGTCTTCTTCTTGCGCCCCATCGGGATCCGCCTATTCCGCCGTCCGTGCCCGGGACGCGGCATCCGCCGCGCCCGTTCCTGCCCTGTTCTTCTCGACCCACCCCTCGACGTTGCGCTGAGGGGCGACGCTCATGGCCAATGCACCCGCCGGGACGTCCTTGCGGACGACGGCGCCGGCGCCGGTCTTCGCTCCGGCTCCCAGCCTAACGGGCGCGACGAGCACCGTGTGCGAGCCGGTGTGCACCTCGTCGCCGATCTCGGTGCGGTGCTTGTTGACGTCGTCGTAGTTGGCCGTGATCGTCGACGCGCCGAGGTTCACCCCGCGGCCGATGGTCGCGTCCCCCACGTACGACAGGTGCGGGACCTTGCTGCCCTCGCCGATCTCGGCGTTCTTCGTCTCGACGTACGCGCCGATCTTGCCCCCCGCTCCCAGCACGGTGCCGGGACGCAGGAACGAGAACGGTCCCACGGTCGCGCCCGCGCCGATCACCGCCAGCGTCGCGTCGGTGCGGCGCACCACGGCGTCCTCGCCGACCTCGCAGTCGACCAGGGTGGTGTCCGGGCCCACCGTGGCGCCGGCGGCGATGGTGGTGGCGCGCAGGATGTGCGTGTTCGGCAGGATCGTGACATCGGGGGCGAGCACCGCGTCGTCGTCGATCCACGTGGTCGCGGGGTCGATGACGGTGACGCCCTCGCGCTGCCACCGCCGCACGATGCGCTGGTTGAGCACCCGGCCCGCCTCGGCGAGCTGCACGCGGTCGTTGACGCCGAAGGTGGATGCCACGTCGGCGGCGAGCTCGGCGGCCACCGGCTCGGATGCGGCGCGCAGCAGACCGATCACGTCGGTGAGGTACAGCTCGCCCTGGGCGTTGCTCCGGTCGATGCGCGACAGGTGGGCGCGCAGCTGCGGGGCGCGGAACACGTACACGCCGGCGTTGATCTCGGTGATCGCGGCCTCGTCCGGTGTGGCGTCCTTCTGCTCGACGATCCGCTCGACGACCCCGTCGGCGCCGCGGACGATGCGCCCGTAGCCGGTCGGGTCGGAGAGGCGGGCGCTGAGCAGGGTGGCGGCGGCGGATGCGGCACGGTGCCCCTCGACGAGAGCACGCAGCGTGTCGGCCTCGAGGAGCGGGACGTCGCCGGAGAGCACCAGCACGTCGCCGTCGTAGCCCTCCGGAAGGGCGTCGAGGGCGACCTGAACGGCCCGCCCGGTGCCGGGCACGTCGTCCTGGTCGACGATCACCACGTCCGGATACTGCGCGGCGAGCGCCGTCACGACCTGATCGCGCTCGTGCCGCACGACCACCTCGACCCGCTCCGCGCCGAGCTGCGCCGCGGTGGCGAGGACGTGGCCTACCAGCGAGCGCCCCCCGATCTCGTGCAGCACCTTCGGGCGGCGCGATTTCATGCGGGTGCCCTGGCCTGCGGCGAGGACGACGATGGCGAGACTGTTCTCCGGCATGCTCCGCCGCCAGGACTCGAACCTGGACTTCACAGCTCCAAAGGCTGTCGTGCTGCCATTACACCACGGCGGACCGCACGGCCCAGGAGGTCGTGCCCTCCCAGTCTGCCATGTGCGAGGACGCCGACCTGTGCAGGAACCGGACGGGATAATGGGGGGATGAGCAGCCCCGAAGCACCCGGAGACGAGGTCGACCGCATCGTCGCCGCCTGGGGAACGCAGCGCCCCGATCTGGACTTCTCGCCGCTGGAGGTGCTCTCGCGCGTCGACCGGATCTCCCGGCTGCTGGACCGGGCGCGCCGGGACGTGTTCCGACGCAGCGACCTCGAGTCCTGGGAATGGGACGTGCTCTCGGCGCTGCGCCGTGCCGGCGCACCGTTCCAGCTGAGCCCCAAACAGCTGCTGCAGCAGACGCTGGTGTCCAGCGGCACGATGACAAACCGCATCGACCGTCTCGTCGGCCGCCGCCTCGTGCGCCGCGAGGCGGATCCGGGCGACGGCCGCAGCGTGCTGGTCACGCTCACCGACGACGGGCGGGTGCGGGTGGATGCCGCGATCACCCGGCTGGTGGACGCCGAGCAGACCCTGCTCGCGGCGCTCCCCCGCGGCGACCGTGAGCGCCTGGCCGTGCTGCTGCGCCGGCTCAGCCTGAGCTTCGGCGCATGACGGGTTCGCCCGGGGAGGCCGACTGATGGGGATGCCCTCACCGCTCCCGGTGCGCGACGGGGTCGGCGCCACCCGGCTGCGCATCCCCCGGGAGGGCGACTGGCCGACGATCTCGGCGTACATGACCGAGAGGTTCTTCCACCTCGATCCCGAGCGCCTGTTGCAGCGCTTCGACCGCGGGGAGATCGTCGCCGCCGACGGAGCACCGCTGCACCGGGACACGCCGCTGGGTGCGCAGGAGTTCGTCTGGTACTACCGTGAGCCCCCGGAGGAGCGGGAGATCCCCTTCGAGGTCGACATCCTGCATCAGGATCGCGATCTGATCGTCGTGGACAAGCCGCACTTCCTGCCGACCACGCCGGGCGGCAAGTACCTGCAGAACTCCGCCCTGGTGCGGTTGCGCAACCTGCTCGGCATCCCGGAGCTCACCCCGATCCACCGCCTGGACCGGGCGACGGCCGGGCTGTTGATGTTCTCGGCCCGGCCCGAGACGCGCGGGGCCTATCAGCTGCTGTTCGAGAACCGGCAGGTGGAGAAGGTGTATGAGGCGGTGTCCGCGCTGCCTGCCTCCTGGGACGCCACGGCGCCGGCGCTCTCGGGCGTCCCGTTCCCGATCGTATACCGCAACCACATCGAGAAGCTCCGCGCGCACGTCTGCGTGCGGGTGGACGCGGATCGCGAGCCGAACTCCGAGACGCTGATCGAGCTGCTCGGTTTCGACGACATCGTGCTGCACACGCTGCTGCGCCCGCACACCGGGCGGATGCACCAGCTGCGGGTGCATCTGGCGGCGCTGGGGGCCGGGATCCTGAACGACGGCTTCTACCCCGACCTGCTCCCCGAGGCGCCGGACGACTTCGACCGGCCGCTGCAGCTGCTCGCCCGCGAGCTGCGGTTCGTCGATCCGCTCACCGGGGAGCCGCGGGAGTTCGTCACGCGGCGGCGCCTGCAGGAGGCGCCCGAGGGATAGGGCGGGCCGCTCGCCGCCCCACCCCTCAGTCGGCGAGTCTCGCGACGGCCCGGTCGATCCGGCGGAGGACAGTGGGGTCGTGTGCGGACCGCTCCCCGGGGACGTAGCGCAGGCTCAGGATCGTCCCTCCCGTCAACGGGAAGGACCGATGGCGCTCGTACAGTGCCCAGTCCACCGGGCCGCCGTAGTCGTATCCGACGCTGATGCCTGTGAACGGCGCCATCCCGATGAGCATCGGGACGGCGGGGATCTCCGCGACCTGCGCACCGTCGACCTCGAGCCGCAGCCGCCAGCGCAGCCCGGGAAGCTCGTCGACCCGCAGCACGATCCCGTGGCGTCCGGCGGACAGGACGGGGCCCCGTGCGCGATGCATGTGCCCGTAGGCGTTGTAGACGAGCAGAGGCGCCCCCTCCTCCAGGGCGACGAGGTATCCGCCCCCCTGATCCCCGTGGGCCACGACCACCCCGCTCGCGCCCGCCCGTGCCCGGGACCCGGCGACGAGGTCGAGCTCCCCGTCCACCCGGAAGGAGCGGAGCACGGTCAGTCGCGACGCGCGGAACCTCTCCAGCGGCGGTCGGAACGGCACGAGGAGGACCGGGTCCGAGAGACCGGCCTCCGTGCTCGGACGGTTGACGTGCAGCGTGCCGTCGTCGTCGAGCGGGAACACGCCGTTCCGCCAGGCGTCCATCCGCCATCGTTCCGCCAGCTCGGCGGCGCGCTGGGGATGCTCCTGCGCCAGATCCCGTGTCTCGGTCGGGTCGTCGACGAGGTGGTAGAGCTCCCAGACGCCGCCTGCCGCGCCCTGTTCCTTCGTCGGAGTCGTCGTCGAGACGGCCTTCCAGCCGTCGTCGATCACGCCTCGCCGCCCGACGCATTCGAAGTACTGATGCCCCCGCCCCTCCGCCGCACCGTCGTCGAACGCCGCGACGAAGCTGCGTCCGTCCTCGTCCCGCACCGGCACGCCCCTCAGCTCACGGAGCCGTTGCACGCCGGTGAGATCGAGGATCGTGGGGGCGAGGTCGGAGACGAAGACGAACTGGTCCCGGATCCCCCGCCCCGCCGTCGGCGCGCCGGGCCAGGAGACGATCAGGGGCGCGTGCACACCCCCTTCGTAGACGGAGCCCTTGAAGGAGCGGAAGGGCGTGTTCGAGACGCGCGCCCAGCCGACCGGGTACTGGCTGTACACCTGCGGGCCGCCGATGTCCTCGGGAGCGCGCGGCACATCGGTGACCCAGTCCTCCGGCAGGCTCATGCCGTGACCGAACTGGGCGAAGTAGCTTCGGGTGCCGTTCGTCCCGCCTTCCGCGCTTCCGCCGTTGTCGCTCGCGATAACGATGATCGTGTTCTCGCGTTCACCGAGCTCCTCGAGTCGCGCGACGAGCCGTCCGACGCTCTGGTCGATCTCGTCGACGGCGGCGGCGTAGACCTCCATGTGCCGGGCGAAGAGCGCACGTTCCGTCTCTCCGAGCTCATCCCAGCGCGGGATCCGGCTGCCGTCGGCGAGCTCTTCGGGCGGGAGCTCCGCGCCGTCCGGCACGATGCCGAGCTCGCGCTGCCGGGCGAAGCGGGCCTCTCGGAGCGCGTTCCAGCCTTCCGCATAGCGTCCGCGATGCCGCCGGATGTCCGCCTCCTTCGCCTGGATCGGACCGTGCACGGAGGTGTGCGCGAAGTACAGGAGGAAGGGTTTCGAGGCGTCATTGGCGCGCAGCTCGTCGATCATCGCCAGGGCCTCGTCGACGAGCTGATCCGTCAGGAAGTAGTCCTCCGGGAACTCCCGGACGTCGACGACGGAGTTGTCTCGGATGAGCCGGTGCGGATGATGCAGCGAGGTGAATCCGTCCATGCTGCCGAAGTACCGGTCGAAGCCGCGCTGCACCGGCCAGGACGATCTGTCCGCGGCGTCGTGCAGGCGCGACTCGACGGTCAGATGCCACTTCCCCACCGCGAACGTCGCATACCCGCCGCTGCGCAGCGATTCCGCGAGCGTGGGCGCATCGTCCGGCAGCTCGCAGGTGAAGCCCGGGAATCCCGGGTCGATGTGCGCGACGTAGCCGAAGCCCGCCCGATGCGGGTTCAGCCCCGTCATCAGCGACGCACGCGCCGGCGAGCAGAGCGGTGCGGTGCGGTAGTTCGTGAAGGTCCAGCCGTCCTCGGCGAGCCGGTCGATGTGCGGGGTCGGGATCTCGCTCCCGAACGGTCCGAGATCGCTGAACCCCAGATCGTCGACCAGCATCACGATGACGTTCGGAGCACCCGGAGGTGCCGAGGGCCGGGGCGGCCACGCCGGGCTCGACTCCGACACGAACTCCCGCGCCACGCCGCCGAAGCCCGCGTAGACGTCTCCTCCGACCATGCTCAGCCGGCCTTCCGGATCAGCTCGAGGATCTCCGTGCGCAGCTCGGCGAACCGCTTCCGGCTCCTCGTCGCGATCTGATCCCTCGGTCCGTCGAGGTCGATGTCGATGGTCCTCGTCACCCTCGCCGGACGCTCGCCCAGCACCACCACGCGATCCGACAGGTAGACCGCCTCGTCGATGTCGTGCGTGACGACGACGATCGTCATGTCGAACTCCGCGCGGATCTTCAGACAGAGGTCTTCGAGCTCGAAGCGCGTCTGAGCGTCCACGGATGCGAAGGGCTCGTCCATGACG
>JBASAE010000091.1:0-10054 GCA_049654285.1 Microbacterium sp. | reverse complement strand
GCGCAGCTCCATGGTCCAGCCGCCGCGCGGCGTCGCGCCTCGCAGGCCGGCGACGCGGATCTCGCGGATCTTCATATGCGCTCCTCAGGTTCTTCGTCGAACGTCAGGGCCGAGGGGATCGTCCGGCCGAATCACATTCTTGCATAAATTGTAGACAGTTGACTGTCTGCTGTGTAGTGTGATCGACACACCGCACCCGCCGACGATGCTCCCCCGCTCCCGGCCCGTCGCGGCACCGCAGCACGAACGAACACAGGAGGCAAAGCCATGGCCACACCGAAGTGGTTCCATCGCCGGCGCGGCTCACTGATGCTGGCCGGCATCGCCGTCGCAACACTCGCCCTGGGCTCATGCTCCAGCCCGATCGACGAGCCGAAACCGGCGCAGTCGGAGGGCTCCTCGAGCCAGGTCGTCGTGGCCAACGCCGAGCCGCCGACGGCCGCGTACTGGGATCCGTCGGCGTCGTTCGGGCTCGTCGACGAGCAGGTCGCCTCGCTCGTCTTCGACACCCTGTTCCTGATGGACCCCTCCGGCGCCATCAAGCCGAACCTCGCCACCGAGTGGACGCGGGTCAGCGACACCGAGCTGACCGTCACGATCCGCGACGGCGTGAAGTTCCACGACGGCACCGACCTCACCGCCGACGACGTGGTCGCCTCCCTCAACCGGCTGATGGCGGGGGACGGCAAGCTCGGCAAGGCCATCCTGCTGACGAAGGGCGCCGCGACCGCCGACGGCAACACGGTCACGATCAAGACCGACGCACCGTTCGGCCCCCTGGAGAACTCCCTCGCCGTCGTGCCGATCATCTCGAAGAAGGATGCCGCGAACCCCGACGCGTTCAAGACCGGCGCCAACGGATCCGGCCCCTACAAGTTCGTCTCCTACAAGGGCGACGACATCACCCTCGAGGCCAACGCCGACTACTGGGCGGGTGCGCCGAAGATCGGAAAGATCATCCTGCGGTACATCGCCGATGCGGATGCCAGGCAGAACGCGCTCATCGCCGGCCAGGCCGACATCGCGACCCGCGTGGGTCCGAGCTACGTCACGGCCATCAAGAAGGAGTCCGGCTTCCACGTCGAGACGGTCTCGCCGCCGTCGCAGATCGTCACCCTGTACCAGCACAACGGACCGCTCGCAGATCCCAAGGTGCGCCAGGCGCTCGCCTACGCGGTCGACCGCGAGGCCATCGCGAAGAACCTGATGGACGGCGTGAACAAGGTCGGCTTCAACGGCGTCCCCACCACGGTCGAGGGCTACAAGCCGTCGGACGAGAAGTACGAGTACAACCCCGAGAAGGCCAAGCAGCTGCTGGCCGAGGCCGGCAAGACAGGTCTCACGCTGACGATGGCCACCTCGACCCTGGTCCCGAACCAGCTCGAGATCGACCAGGCGATCGTCCAGTATCTGAAGGACGTGGGCGTCCAGGTCGACGTGAAGCAGCTGGAGGTGGGCGAGTTCCGCACCAGCTACAACCAATACGACCTCTCGATGAACACCCTCGCGTCGTTCAACAACGATGCGTCGTTCATCCTGGCGATCTTCGCGGGAGCGACCGGCGAGGCTGTCGCGCACCTGAAGGACCCCGAGCTCGACAAGCTCGTCGCGGCGCAGGACTCGACGGTCGGCTCGGCCCGCGCCGACGCGATCGACGCCGCCGCGAGCTACCTCTGGGACAACCAGATGACACTGTGGTTGACGGACGAGACCTGGAGCACGATCGTGAACGACCGCGTCCAGGGCTACCAGCGCGCACCCCTGGTCGGTGAGCGCCTGCTGGCCGACGCGAACCTCGCCGGCTGATCCGAGAATGACGACGAAGGAGACGGTCACGACATCATGAGATACGTCGGTTCCCGCATCGCGCAGGCAATCGTGGTGGTTCTCGTGATCGCCGTGGCCGTCTTCTTCGCCCTCCGGCTCACCGCCGGGGACCCCGCCCGCATCCGGGCCCAGATCTTCACCCAGGAGAGCGTGCTCGAGGCATACCGGCAGCAGTTCGGCACGGACCGCCCGATGATCGAGCAGTTCGCCAGTTTCATGGGCGGCCTGCTCACCGGCAACCTCGGGACCAGCTTCCGGTACGAGATCCCGGTGATGAGCATCATCCTGCCGGCCCTCGGCAACACGCTCGTGCTGGGCGGGCTCACCCTGCTGTGCACCTTCGTGCTGGCCACCGTCCTCGGGACCCTGTCCGCTCGGCGGCCGCGCGGCTTCATCGCCCGATTCTCCTCGGTGCTGGCGGTGATCGGTCAGAGCGCCCCGCTGTTCTGGGTGTCGCTGCTGCTCATCGCCCTCTTCTCCCTCCAGCTCCGATGGCTGCCGCCCGGCGGGCTGGACGGACCGCAGAGCCTCGTGCTCCCGGTGATCGCCCTGGTGTTCGCCGTGCTGCCCTCGGAGATGCGCGTGCTCATCTCGAGCGTGCGCACCGAGCTCGGTCAGGACTACGTCCGCACCGCCGAGGCCTTCGGCCTGCCGCAGCGCAAGATCAGCTTCGTGTACATCTACCGCAACGCGGTGCTGCCGCTGATGACGGTCATCGGCAACGACATGGGCGTGCTGTTCGGCGGCGTCATCGTCGCCGAGATGGTGTTCAACTACCCGGGCATCGGCTCGGTGGCGCTCACCGCCATGAACGCACGGGACTACCCCCTCATCCAAGGGATCACCATCGTCGCCGCGGCGACGTTCGTGACGATCAACCTGATCGTCGACCTCCTCTACACAGTCGTCAATCCGCGCGTGCGGCTGGCGAAGGCTGCGGGGTGACCTCATGACCACGAGATCCAGATCCTCTCTGATGACGCCGCTGTTCTGGCTCAGCGGCACCGTGCTCGCGCTGGTGATCGTCGCGGTGACCATCGGCCCGATGCTGCTGGTCGACCCGTACACGCAGTCGCTGACCGAACGGCTGCTGCCTCCGTTCTCGGAAGGCCACATCCTCGGCACCGACTCGCTCGGCCGCGACCTCGCGAGCAGGCTCGTGAACGGCGGCAGGATCGCGATGGTCGTCTCGCTGTTCGGGATGCTCGGCTCGATGCTGATCGGCATCGTCGCCGGCCTCCTCGCGAGCTCGTCGAACCGCACGGTGCGCTGGGCGCTGGAGCGGCTCATCGACGTGCAGATGGCCCTGCCGTACGTGATCCTCGCGATCGTCCTCGTCAGCGCGACGGGCACGTCCCTCGGCATCCTCATCCTGCTCATGGTGCTCGCCGGCTGGGCGTCCGCGGCGCGCATCGTGCGCAGCGTCGCGATGGCCGAGCGCGCCAAGGACTACGTCCCGGCCGCCGAGATGGTCGGCGCCGGCGTCCCCCGCGTGCTGTTCAAGTACATCGGCCCCGCCGTCTTCCCCGTCGCGCTCACGATCGCCCCGCTGCAGGCGTCGGCGATGATCGTGATGGAGTCGACGCTCTCGTTCCTCGGTCTGGGCATACAGCCCCCGACGGCGTCCTGGGGCGGGATCCTGCTGGAGGGCAAGCCGTACCTCGATGAGGCGTGGTGGCTGACCACGCTCCCCGGCATCGCGATCGCGATCACGTCGGCGGCCCTGCTCGGCCTCGGCAGCGCGCTCGAGATCGCCCTGGCTCGTCGTCAGCGGCAGCGCACCACCGCACCGATCGGTGCCGCTCCCGCCGAGTCCACCGTCGTGGTGCGTGTGCTGGCCGAGCAGGGGATGGCGAGCAGCCGAGGAGGGGGAAGATCATGACACCCGCGGGATCCGCTCCGATCATCGAGGCCCAGGGGCTCACGATCTCGCTCGGCGGCGAGGCGACGTCGGCGGCGATGGTCTACGACGTCGGCCTCGCCATCCAGCCCGGCGAGTGCGTGGGGCTGGTCGGAGAATCGGGTTCGGGCAAGTCGCTCACCGGCCTGGCGCTGATGGGGTTGCTCCCCGCCGCGCTCGCCGTCCGCTCGGGCGCGGTCCGCTTCCAGGGACGCGACATCGCGACCCTGGAAGCCCAGGAGCTGCGCGCGCTGCGCGGATCGGAGATCTCGATGATCTTCCAGGACCCGTCCGCGGCGCTCAACCCCACGCGCACCGTCCGCAAACAGTTGCGGGACGTCGTCCTGGCGCATCGCGACGTGAGCCGCGCCGAGGCCGATCGACGGGTGCTGAACGCACTGCGCTCGGTCGGGTTCCCCGAGCCCGAGCAGCGATACAACGCCTTCCCCTTCCAGCTCAGCGGCGGGCTCAAGCAGCGCGTCTGCATCGCGATGGCGTTGGCCTGCGAGCCGCGGGTCGTGATCGCCGACGAGCCGACCACCAATCTCGACGTGAGCGTGCAGGCCGGGATCCTGGAGCTCATCCGCCACCGCATCGACACGGACGGCTTCGGATGCCTGTTCGTGAGTCACGATCTGGGCGTCATCTCCGAGGTCGCCGATCGCGTCGTCGTGATGTATTCGGGCGAGATCGTCGAGACGGGGACCGTTGCCGACGTCATCAACGAGCCCGAGCACCCCTACACGCGCGCGCTCATCGCCGCCGCGCCCACGATGGAGAGCTCGCAGTCCAACCCGCTGCGCCCGTACTCCGCGCCCCGGCCTCCGCTGAGCGCGACCAGGCCGTCGTCGGAGATGCGCCCCGTGCGCGGCAGCTCCACGCATTTCGTGCGCGTGGGAACGGAGGGCCCATGACCACCGCCATCCTCAGCGCCGAGGACCTCGTCAAGCGCTACCGGGTCCCGGGTAGGCGCGATCCGCTGATCGCCGTCGACGGCGTCTCGCTGAGCATCTCGCCCGGCGAGATCGTCGGCGTCGTGGGCGAGAGCGGCTCCGGCAAGAGCACCGTGTCGCGCATGCTGGTCGGCATCGAGCCGGCCACCTCGGGGACGGTGCGGCACGGCGACGCGGCCGTCCACAGCACCGCGCAGTGGCGAGCGCTCCGCGAGGACGTGCAGTACGTGTTCCAGGATCCGTACGGCTCGCTCGCGCCGCACCTCACGGTGCGGCAGACGGTCGGGGATGCCCTGGACCTGCGCCGACGCGGCACGGCCGGCGAGCGGAACGAGCGGGTCGCGACCGCGCTCGAACGCGTGGGCCTGCGCGCGGAGGACGGCCGCAGCTATCCGGGGGTGTTCAGCGGCGGGCAGCGTCAGCGGATCAGCCTCGCCCGCGCGCTCGTGATGGAGCCGCGACTGATCATCTGCGATGAGATCGTGTCGGGGCTGGACGTCTCGGTGCAGGCCCAGATCCTGAACCTGCTGCTGGAGCTGCGAGAGCGCCTGGACGTCGCCTACGTGTTCGTGTCGCATGATCTGCGGGTGGTGAAGTACCTGTCCGACCGCGTTCTCGTGATGCACGACGGGCACATCGTCGAGCAGGGCGAGGCCGCCGCGGTCTTCGAGGATCCGCAGCACGAGTACACCAAGACGTTGCTGGCATCCCTGCCGGCCTTCACGCCCGGGCACTTCGTGCCCCGGGTCGCATCCTGAGCGAGAGGAGAACGGCATGCGAGTCCTGGCAATCGGGGCGCACCCCGACGACATCGAGAACTTCTGCGCGGGCACGCTCATCCGCTACGCCCGCGCGGGTCACGAGGTGACGATCGCGATCGCGACCCAGGGTGACATCGGCGCGCCCACGGGCACGCGCGCGGAGATCGCCGCCACCCGCCACGCCGAGGCCGAGGCGGCCTGCGCCTCGATCGGGGCCCGGCTCATCTGGATGGGCTACGACGACGAGTTCCTGTTCAACGACAAGCAGACGCGGATGTCCTTCATCGACGCCATCCGCGAGGCGCGGCCCGACGTCATGTTCATCCTGAGCGAGGACGACTACCACCCCGACCACCGGACGGCGGGGACGATCGGCCGCGACGCGCGGATCCCCGCGAGCGTACCGCTCATCGAGTCGGCGTTCCCGCACACGCCGATCCCCACGACGTTCATCATGGACACGTACCTCGGCCGCAATTTCGACCCCCACGGCTACGTCGACATCACCGACGTCATGGACGCGAAGCGGGAGATGCTCGCGCACCACGTCAGCCAGTCGGCATGGATGCGCTCGGTGTTCGACACCGACATGGGCGACGACATGATCCGGCTGGCGCGGATGCGCGGGAACCAGGCCGGCGTCGAGTACGCCGAGGCGTTCCAGCTGCTCAGCGATCCCCCCTACACGGGCGGATGGGAGCTGCTGCCGTCCGACGTCCCGAGCGAGGAGACCGAACGATGACCACGGTGCAGCGGGTGCTTGCGATCGGCGCGCACCCCGATGACGTCGAGTCCCTCTGCGGTGGGACGATGGCCCTCTACGCGCAGGCCGGCGCCCACATCACGATCGCGATCGCCACCCGCGGCGACATCGGCTCGCCGGACGGCACCAGGGATCAGATCGCGTTGACCCGGCGGCTCGAGGCGCAGGCCGCCGCCGACATCATCGGCGCCGAGGTGCTCTGGCTCGGCTACGACGACGAGTTCCTGTTCAGCGCCCGCGACTCGCGGCTCGCGATGATCGAGGCGATGCGTCGCGCACGCCCCGACGTCATGTTCGTGCTCGACGAGAACGACTACAACCCCGATCACCGGGCCGCAGGGCTCATCGCCCGCGACGCCCGCGTCCCCGCGACGGTCCCGCTCATCGAGACCCGATCGCCTGCGCTGCCCGTCGCGCCGCCGACGTTCGTCGCCGACACCTTCGGCGGACACCGGTTCGAGCCGGAGGGGTTCGTCGACATCTCGGACGTCATGGAGATCAAGGAGCGGATGCTGCGGCAGCACGAGAGCCAGGTGCACTGGATCGAGTCCGTCTACGGCGTCGACACCCTGGGTCCGACCCGTGCGCAGTCGAGGTTCCGCGGCGCGCAGGCGGGATGCGACTACGCGGAGGGATTCCGGCTGCTGCGAGACTATCCGCACACGGGCGGGTGGGAGCTCCTCCCGCACCGCAGCAGAGGATGACGACGGTGACGGGGCCGTCCCTCCGCTCCTCCCCGAGGCAGAAGGACGCGAGCGATGATGACAGATCCTGAGGTGGTGTATCGCGACCTGGCCGCGGCGCACGTGCTCGTGACGGGCGGCGGGAGCGGCATCGGCCTCGCGGTGGTGCAGGCGCTCCTCGGCCAGGGCGCGGCCGTGTCGGTGTTCGACCTCGACACGAGCGCACTGCGGGGGCTCGGCTCGGCGTCCCGACTGTCGGTGCACGACGGAGACGTGCGCGACGGCGAGGCGCTCGCGGAGTGGGTGGCACGGAGCACGACCGAGTTCGGCCCGATCACCGGCTTCGTGGGCTCTGCGGGCGTCGAGCCCGCCGAGGACGCCGCGGTGCACGATCTCGACGAGGGCGTGTGGGATCGCACGTTCGCCGTGAACGCCGGCGGGATGTTCCGCGCGGCCAAGCAGGTCGTGGGGGCGATGCTCGGCGACACCGCGCACCGGGGCGGAGCGAGCGTCGTGCTGATCGGATCTCCCACCGGCAGCTACGGCATGGAGCTCGGCCATCACGCGTACAGCGCGAGCAAGGGCGCCGTCCTGGGACTCGGACGGGTCATGGCGAACGAGTACGCGCGCGACGGCATCCGGGTGAACGTCGTGTGGCCCGGCCTGGTGGAGACCCCGATGAACCCCTTCCTCGTCAACGACCCCGCGCGCACCGCCCGGGAGACTGCCATGATCCCGCTCGGTGCCGTGGGGCGCCCCGAGCAGATCGCCGCGATGGTGCTGTTCCTGCTGAGCGGACAGTCGTCGTACTGCACAGGCGGGGTGTTCGTCGTCGACGGCGGGCTGACCGCGGTATGACGATCGTCCTGTCCGATCCGCGTCTGCGTGTGGCCTGCGAACCGGAGCACGGCGCGGTCGTCACCGAGCTCGCCCCCGCCGGGCGGGAGAACCTGCTGTGGCGCAGGGCGACGGAGCCCGCCGCCCTGCCCGAGCGCGTGCGCACCCGCCGCGACGCCGACGACTTCGACACGGAGGTGTTCGTCGGCGGCTGGTTCGGGATGTTCCCGACGGCGGGCATCCCCGGTGCGGCGGACGCCGATCGCGTGATGCACGGCGATCTGCCGCGCGTCTCCTGGCGGGTCGTCCGGCACTCCGCGACGACGCTGACGCTGTCCGCGGAGGCCCGTCCAGGCTTCGCCCTCACCCGCGCGCTCTCGCTCGTGGACGGGACGCTCACGGTGCGCACCGAGGCGTGCAACCGCACCGGAACCCCGCTCGCCGTCTCGTTCGGCGAGCATCCCTGCCTGGCACGAGAGGCCTTCGCGGGAGGAAGGGTCAGGATGGCGGCAGCCGGTGCCGTCGTCCCCGCCGAGGCCTCCAGCCCGGGGTCCGTCAGCGTCCTTCCGGGGTCGCGAGCGGAGTGGCCGATGCTGCCGGGTGCACACGGGGGGCTCCACGACCTGTCCGTGATCCCACGAGAGCCGGATGCGACGCACGACCACGTCCTGGTGGACATGGTCGGCAGCATGGTCGCCGTTGAGTCGCCCCGTCTCTCCGGCACACTGGAGTTCCGCTTCGATCCGAAGGCCACACCACACCTGCTGCTGTGGCGGCACTTCCTCCCGGCGGACACGCCGTGGGACGGCGACGTCTTCTCCCCCGAGTTCCTCTCGCTCCCCGGCCGCTCCCTGGACGATCCCGGCGCGCGGGAGGCACTGCGCGTCGTCGAACCCGGTGCGACGATCTCCTGGAGCCTCGCGGCCCGGTGGCTGCCGTCGACCCACACGAGGAAGGAATCCCACCGTGCTGACGATTGACGCGGTCGACTTCTACTACGCGGCCGAACCGGAGGTCACCGCCGACGCCGACGGCAGTCAGGACGCGCTGCTCGTGCGCATCATCGCGGGCGACCTCGTCGCGTGGGGCGAGTGCGAGGCCTCGCCGCTGACGTCGATCGCGGCGTTCGTCACCCCACGCTCACACGGTGTCTGCGAGCCGGTCGCCGCATCGGTGCTCGGAGAGCGGCTCGACTCCCCCGCCGACATCGCCCGGATGCATCAGTCGGTCCGCCGCAGGAGCATGGACCTGCTGCAGGCCGCGCACGTGTGGTCGGGCGTCGAGGTGGCGCTGTGGGACCTGCTCGGCCGGCTGCATCAGGAGCCGGTGTGGGCGCTGCTCGGCTACCGCGAGGCCTTGCGCAAGACGCCCTATGCGTCAGTGCTCTTCGGAAGGACGCCGGCGGAGACCTTCGCGACGGCCGAGGCCGCGATCGCCGACGGGTACACCGCGGTGAAGTTCGGCTGGGCAGGGTTCGGGGCCGGCGACGTCACGACCGACGCCGCGCACCTCGAGGCGGCGCGGGCCGCCATGGGATCCGCGACGCTGATGGTCGATGCCGGCCAGATCTGGGCGGACGACGTCGAGGCGGCGCTGGCACGCGTCCCCGCCCTGCTCGATGCCGAGGTGGCCTGGCTGGAGGAGCCGTTCGCCCCCGATGAGTACTGGCTGTACGCCGAGCTCGCCGAGCGCGCGCCGTCGCTGCGGCTGGCGGGCGGCGAGGCCGCGCACAACCCCGACATGGCCAAGACCCTGATCCGCTACGGCGGCGTGTCGTTCGTGCAGATCGACACCGGCAGGATCGGCGGCATCCTGCCCTCGCATCAGGTGGCCGGTTTCGCGGCGTCACATGGCGTGACCTACGTCAACCACACGTTCACCTCGCACCTGTCGCTGTCCGCGGCGATGCAGGCGTTCGCCGGGCAGCCCGGCAGCGGCTGGTGCGAGTACCCCGGCGCGCTGCGCCCCCTCGCCCGCGTGTTCCCCACCAGAGAGATCCTGCGCGACGCCGACGGGCTGGTCGCCGCGCCGTCCGAGCCCGGGATCGGCGTCGGCGTCGATCTCGACCGCCTCGCGCCCTATCTCCGCCGCGTCGAGCTGCGGGTGGACGGCCGCGACCTGGTCGAGCAGCTGGAGGACGGCGGCGCCCGCGTCGGCACGAGGGTCTCGTGACGGAGCGCGCGGGACGAGGCGCATGAGCGCAGCTCGACACTGCGTGCGGATGAGGACCGGGCCTACGGCGAACCGAGATCCGGCCCGCTTGCTCCGTCCCCGGCACTCCCGAGCTTTCGGGCTGCTGGAGGTCACCTTGCTGTGATGGCGCTACATCA
>JBASAE010000090.1:0-3637 GCA_049654285.1 Microbacterium sp. | reverse complement strand
TACCAGCCCGACCCCCAGCCCACCAGGGCGCCGAGCAGCGCGCCGATGCCCGCGACCACCGGGCTGACGACGGGGCTCCAGCCGAGCACGGCGGCCACCACGATCACGGCGAGCACGCCGACCGCCGCACCGAGCAGACCGCCGATGAAGCCGATCACGATCGACTCGACCATGAACTGCGCCGCGATCTGACGCCGGGTGGCACCGAGGGCGCGGCGCAGGCCGATCTCGCCGACCCGCTCCATCACCGACAGCAGGGTCACGTTGGCGATGCCGAAGCCGCCGGCGAGCAGCGCGATCGCGCCGAGGATGAGGAACACGACGTTCACGTCGCCCTGCACGCTGCGGCTGAGATCCGACGCCTTCGCGGGCGCCTTGGCCTCGAGGGTGTCGGGGTCGTCCGGCTGCAGCGCCAGCACCGACTGCTTCGCGACCTGGGGACCCGCGCCGACCGCGATGCGGATGTCGAGCTCGGCCGGCGCCACCAGGCCGAAGTCGGCGCGCGCTGCGCCGATCGGGATGATCACCGCATCCTGCAGATCGCTGCGCCGATCCATGCCGTCGGCGATCCCGATCACCGCATAGGCGACCCCGGCGATGAAGATCGAGGGCTGCGAGTCGACCCGGTTGATGCCCATCCGCTCGGCGGCGCGGGTGCCGAGCACCGTCACCCGGTCGGCACGCGCATCGTGGCCGTCGTCGAAGAACCGGCCGGTGACGAGGGAGCCCTCGACGGCCTGGAGCAGATCCTGCGACGCGGCGAACAGCCGGGGCGAGGCGGGGGGCGGCGCCGACGGGTCGTTGACCGGCACCGCGGTGATGTTCTCGCCGTCCGCGAGCTCGACCTCGCCCAGCAGCGCCGCGCCCTCCACTCCGGAGAGCAGCTTCACCCGCTCCGGCGCGTCCCACGGCAGCCGCCCTGCCGCGACGGTGCGGTTCTGCGCGCCGGACTTCGCCTGCGCCGGGGTGACCACCACCAGCGTCACCGCCGCGCCGTCGAACTGCCGCGCGATCTGCGCCGATGCGGTCTGCGCGAAGCCGATCGTCGCGACCAGCGAGGCGATGCCGAGCACCGTGCCGAGGATCGTCATCACCAGGCGGGCCGGGCGCGCCCCGATGTCGGCGGTGGCCTCCACGACCAGGTCCTGGAACGTGAACCGGTCGGCGTGCGCGACCTTCTGGAGCTGATCGACGGCTCCCGCGGGTGCGGAGGTCTCGGTCTGGGACGCCTCGGTCCCGGGCGCATCGGCCCCGGATGCCTCCACACCGGATGCTTCCACGCCGGATGCGTCCGCCTCGGATGCCTCCACCTCGGTCGCGCGCCGACCGCGCCGGAACCGGAGCCTCACAGCTCGCTCAACCGTCCGTCGGAGATGCGGATGGTGCGCCGGGCTCGGCGGGCCACCCCGTCGTCATGCGTGATGACGACCAGCGCGAGGCCGTCGGCGTTGAGCTCCTCGAACAGCGTCATCACCTCGCCCGAGGTGTGCTGGTCGAGGTTGCCGGTCGGCTCGTCGGCGAGCAGCAGCCTCGGGCCGCTCACCACCGCACGCGCGACCGCGACCCGCTGGCGTTCGCCGCCGGAGAGCGAGTTCGGGAGGAAGTCGACCCGGTGCGCCAGCCCCACCCGGCGCAGCGCCTCACGGGCGCGGGGCTCGCGCTCCCGGCGCGGGACGCCGCTGTACAGCATCGGCAGCAGCACGTTGTCGAGCACCGTGCGCCGCGGCAGCAGATGGAACGACTGGAACACGAAGCCGATCAGTCGGGCCCGCACCGCAGCCCGCTCATCGTCGGAGAGGTCGCCGGTGAGCGAGCCCGCGAGACGGTACTCCCCCACGCTCGGCCGATCGAGCAGACCGAGGATGTTCAGCATCGTCGACTTGCCCGAACCGCTGGGGCCCACCACCGAGATGTAGTCCCCGGCATCCACCCTCAGGGTCGCTCCCTTGAGCGCCTGCACCTCGGGCGGCCCGGGGAAGGACCGCGTCACATCGCGCAGCTCCACGAGCGGCTCCGTGACCGTCACCGGCCCACCACCACCCGATCGCCCTTCTCGAGCTTCCCCTCGACCGGGGTCACCTCCACCGCGCCCTTGGCCGCGAGCCCGGTCTTCACCACGACCAGCCGGGTCTTGGCGTCCTTCCCCTCGCGCGGGTCCGACTCCACCACCTCGATCCGCGACTCCCCGCCCGGGCCCGCGGTGAGCGCGGCGAGCGGCACCGAGAGCACGTCGCCCTCGGTCGCGCCGACCGACACCTTCACCCGTACGTTGCTGCCGCGCAGCTGGGTGATCTGCTCCGGCGTGAGCGCCTGGGGCTCGAAGATCACCTGCCAGCGCGCCTTCGCGTCCTTGCCCGGGGTGAGCTCGGCGATCACCGCCGTGAGCTCGGTGCCGTCCGGCAGCTCGAACGTCGCCGGGTCCTTCAGCTTCAGCAGCCGGGCGTCCGCCTCGGCGGCCGCGCCGGTGAGGCGGACCGTCGCACCGGACACGGTCATCACCGCGCCCTGCACCGTGGTGCCGCGCTTCACCTTCACCTCGTCGACCCGACGGGGCAGGTCGGCGAGGTACAGCACCTCGCTCGCGGGCAGGAACGGCAGCACGTCCTGGCGGGCTCGGTCGAGCGCCTCGTTCGCGGCGTCCACCTGACGCCAGGCGGAGTCCACCGCGGACTCCTCGGCCCCGGTGTCGCGGCCGGCGAGCACCTGGGCGCGTTCCAGCTGAGCGGTCTGCAGATCCCACTCCGCCTGCTGGACGCCGGTTCCCGCGGCCTTCGCGTCCGCGAGCGTCTGCTCGGCCTGCTTCACCCGCACATCGGCCTGCCAGCGCTCCAGCTCGGTCGGGCCAGAGTCGGCGGAGTTCAGCGCCTGCTGAGCGCTCTCCGCGGCGCTCTGCGCGGACTGCACGCCCTCCTCCGCGGCGCGCAGCGCCTCGGAGGCGCCGTCGGTCGGGGGTGGCACGGGGTAACCGGCCTGGGCGTAGAGCTGCCCGATGGCATCGGCCAGGGCGTAGTCGAACACGTCGGTGCTCGCGTCGCCCGGATCGATCCCCACGCCCTGCAGCGCCTGCTTGAGCTGCCGCACGTCGGGACCGGACACCCCGAAGCGCAGGGTGCGATAGGCGGGGAGCTGCCCGGGCAGCACGATCACCGGACGCCCGACGACCTCGAGCGCGACGGAGAGCTGATTCAGCGTCGCCCCGACCTCGGGCACCTGCCCGGTGACGACGGCGGCGCCCGACAGCGTCGACGTGTCGAGGGTGACCTCGACGGCGTCCGCGTAGCCGACATCGGCGCGCAGCGTCACGTCGTTGCTGAGCGGGCCGAACTCCACCGGCACCGTGACGAGACCCGGTTCGGGGGCGTTCGCGCTCGCATCCGCGGGAGCGAGCAGGAACCGCCCGACGAGCAGCCCCGCGACCAGGGCGACCACGGCGCACAGCGCGACCACCCACAGCACGCGGTTTCCGCGGAACACCCGGCCCCACCCGCTCACCCGCGAGGTGTCGACGTCGTCGCCCTCGCCGTCGCCGGCCTCGGGGAACAACAGCGCCGTCTCCCCCTGGGACTCCGCCGCCGGGTCGGGCTCCGTCCCGTCCCCGGGCTCTGTCCCGTCCCCGGGCACGGTCTCGGCCACGGTC
>JBASAE010000089.1:0-12815 GCA_049654285.1 Microbacterium sp. | reverse complement strand
CCCTGGGCGTGGTTCCCCGCCGACGCGGCGACCACGCCGCGGGCGCGCTCCTCCGCGGTGAGGCGGGACAGCCGATAGGCGGCGCCGCGGATCTTGAACGAGCCGGTGCGCTGCAGGTTCTCCATCTTCAGCAGCACCGGCGCACCGAAGGCATCGCCGATCGCCCGCGACGGCAGGGCGGGCGTGTGCGCGATCACCCCCGCCAGACTCTGAGCTGCGTGCTCGAACTCGGTCAGGCTGGGGACTGCGCTCATCGATTCCTCCGTCGCCGCTCTCGCGGCACTGTGCTCCAGATCAGATCTGCGTCGGGTTGCTCCCCAGTCTTCCACGCCTTGCTGCTCGCGGTGACCGCGAAGACGTTCACGAACGCCGCCAATGGCACAGCGAAGAGCGCCCCGGGGATGCCTCCGACCATCGCCCCGCCGGCGACGACGAGCACGACGGCGAGCGGATGGACCTTCACCGCCGACCCCATCATGATCGGCTGCAGGATGTGCCCCTCCACCTGCTGCACGAGCAGCACCACGCCGAGCATCGCCACGGCGATCCAGATGCCGTTGTAGACCAGGGCGAGGAACACCGCGATCGTTCCGGTGACCACCGCGCCGACGATCGGCACGAAGGAGCCGAGGAACACCAGCACCGCGACCGGGATGGCCATCGGCACGCCGAGCAGGAAGGCCCCGAGCCCGATGCCGATCGCATCGATCGCGGCGACGAACAGCTGGGTGCGCGCGTAGTTGACGATGGTCTGCCATCCGCTGCGTGCGGAGAAGTCGACGGCCGTGCGGGCCTTGCGCGGGAACAGCTTGACCGTCCAGCTCCAGATCCCGGCACCGTCGAAGAGCAGGCAGATCAGGATGAACAGGGCCAGCACCAGTCCGGTGAACACCTGCGCCGTCTCGGTCGCGACGCCCAGCGCGCCCGTCCACAGGGTCGAGCTCTGACCGCCGAGGAACTGCTGCGCCTGAGCGACCAGCTCCTCGATCCGCTTCTCGGTGAGGTTGAAGGGCTCGCCCTGGAGGAACACCTGCAGCTGTGTGAACCCCTCCTGGGTGCGCGCCTTGACCTCTGGCAGCTGCGCGCGCACCTGCCAGACGACGAGCGTGAACAAGCCGGCGATGATGCCGAGCGTGCCGAGCAGGGAGATCACCACGGCGAGCCAGCGCGGCACGCCGCGGCGCAGCATCCAGTTGAACGCCGGCCACAGCAGCGCGGTGATGAGGATGCCGACCATCAGCGGCACCACCAGCAGCTTGAGCTGGATGACCAGCCAGACGAACACCGCGGCGACCGCGGCGATGACCAGCAGCCGCCAGCCGTAGGCGGCGGTGATGCGCAGGGGCATCGGCACCTGCTCGTCCGCCTCCACGGTGACGGCGCGCTCGGCGGCCGGCTGCTCGGCACGGAACGGATTGCGGAACTTCGGTCTGCGCTCCTCGCTCATCCTGTGATTCTACGGGGGTCGGGTGTGCGTCCCCCGTGGACGTCGGAGGTCGCCGCTACGCTGGCCGGGTGACGGCAACGAGCATCCCGACCCTCAGCGCGGCCGAAGCGCGCCGTGTGGCCCTCGGCGCGCAGGGCTTCTCCCGCCGGCGTCCGGCCGCGGTGGGCCCTCGTCAGCTGCACGGCGCCATGCAGCGGCTCGGAGTGCTGCAGATCGACTCGGTCAACGTGTTCGCCCGGGCGCACTATCTGCCCCCGTTCTCACGGCTGGGCGGCTACGACCAGGCGGTGTTCGATCGCACCTTCCTCTCCCGCACGACGCACTACGTCGAGTACCTCGCGCACGAGGCGGCGTTCATGCCGGTCGACGACTGGCCGCTGTGGCGCTTCCGCATGGACGCCTTCCGCCGCAAGTGGGAGACGGACGCCGATTCCTGGCTGAACGCGAACGGACGGACCCTCGACTGGGTGCGCGACGAGCTGCGCGACAGGGGGCCGCTGCGCCCGGCCGATCTGCGCGAGGACGCGCCGCGCGAGCGCGGCTCGTGGTGGGACTGGGACGACGCGAAGATGGCGCTCGAACACCTGTGGCGGATGGGTGAGGTGGCGATCTCCGGCCGACGCGGGTTCGAGCGCGGCTACGCCCTCGCCGAGCAGGTGATCCCCGCGGATTCGCTCGCTCGGGACATCACGCGTTCGGACGCCATCCGCGAGCTGGTGCGTCGTGCCGCCCGTTCCTCCGGTGTCGCCGCCGAGTCCGATCTCGCCGACTACTACCGCATCAAGGATCGACCGGCCGTCCGGCAGGCGGTGCGCGATCTCGTCGACGAAGGCGACCTGCTGCCGGTCGCGGTGCGCGGCTGGCAGCGCGGGGGCCGTCCCGTGCGGGCCCACCTGCACCGGGATGCCGTCCTGCCGCGCCGCATCGCCACGTCGGCACTGCTCAGCCCGTTCGACCCCGTGGTGTGGTTCCGTGAGAGGGCGCTGCGCGTGTTCGACCTCGACTACCGGATCGAGATCTACGTGCCGGCGCAGAGACGACGCTACGGGTACTACTCGCTGCCAGTCCTGGTCGGCGACCGCATCGCCGCGCGGATCGACGTGAAGGCGGACCGTGCCACATCGACCCTGCTGGTCCAATCGGCCTGGTGGGAGCCGCAGGGCCGTCCATCGGACGCTGTCGAGGTGGCCGGCGAGCTGGTGCGGGCGGCGGCGTGGCAGGGTCTGGAACGGGTCAGCGTCTCCGGCTGGGGCGATGCCTCGGAGCAGGTCGCGAAGGCCACGCAGACGAAGGATGCCGGAGCCCTGCGGCACCGGCATCCTCGTGAGGTCTGAATCCCGTCAGAACTGCACGCGCGGAGGCTCCGAGATCGCACCGCTGTCGGAGACCTCGAAGAACTCCCGCTCGGTGAAGCCGAGCCCCCGAGCGAACAGGTTGTTCGGGAAGACCTTGATCTTGGTGTTCAGCTCGCGTACGCCGCCGTTGTAGAACCGGCGTGCGGCCTGGATCTTGTCCTCGGTGTCCACCAGCGCCGACTGCAGCTGCAGATAGTTCTGGCTGGCCTGCAGCTGCGGATAGGCCTCGGCGACGGCGAACAGGCTGCGCAGCGCCTGCTGCAGATGGCCCTCCGCCACGCCGGCATCGGCGGGCCCAGCGGCGGCGAGCGTCTCTGCCCGGGCACGGGTGACGCTCTCGAACACCGCCTTCTCGTGCGCCGCATAGCCCTTGACCGTCTCGATCAGGTTCGGGATGAGGTCTGCCCGACGCTTGAGCTGCACGGTGATGTCGCTCCAGGCCTCGTCGACTCGGACGTTCGCCTGAACCAGTGAGTTGTAGGTCGCCCACAGGTAGACGCCGACGAGCACGAGCACGGCGACGACCACCAGAACAGGTACGAGCCATTCCATCGAGCACACCCCTTCCGTATGTCCTCAATCCTATGCACGGCTGCCTGCACGGCCGCTGGACGGCGCGCGGCGGTTCAGGCTCCGAGGACTCGTTCCAGATGGCGGTTCCCGAACATCCTCTGCGGGTCGAGCCGATCGCGCAGCGCGACGAAGTCGTCGAACCTCGGATAGCGTTCGCGCAGCTGTGCGGCATCGAGCCCGTGCAGCTTGCCCCAGTGCGGACGCCCCCCGAACCCGGCCATGATCTGCTCGACGGCGTCGAAGTACGGGACAGGCGACGCGCGCCAGTACCGGTGCACGGCGATGTAGGCGCTCTCGCGCCCCGACGCGGTGGACAGCCAGAGGTCGTCGGCCCGCGCGAAGCGCACCTCCACAGGGAACTCGATCCTCCAGCCCCGCTCGTCGATGAGCTGCTGGATCGCGCGGAACGCGGGCACGACGTTCTCGGCGGGGATGGCGTACTCCATCTCGCGGAACCGCACGGTGCGGCGATGGATGAGCACCTCGTGCGACCGGTCCGAGTACTCCGCGTCGCCGGTGAGCTGCACGGCGAGCCTGTTGAACGGCGGGACGATCCCCGGCACGAGACGGCTGGTGGCACAGAACACCCGGAACACCCCGTTGGTGAGCACGGTCTCGTCGACCCAGTGGGAGAACACGGGTCGCGGACGGCGCCTGGCCGATTCGGGCAGGCGGGTCTGGGTCTTCATCAGGGCGACGTCGGTGTGCGGATGCCAGTAGAACTCGAGGTGATCGGCTGCCGCGACGCGCTCGTGGACGGTGTCGAGCGCCTCGGTGAGCGGCACGGGCTCGTCGACGGCGTGCAGCACGAACGCTGGGACGCACTGCAGGGTGACCTCGACGACGATGCCGAGGGCGCCGAGTCCGACGACGGCGCCGGGCAGCAGCGCGCTGTTCTGCTCGGCGTCGATGCGCAGGAACTCCCCCTCGGCGGTGATGAGCGTGAGCCCGCGCACCTGGGTCGCGATACCCCCGAACCGCGCACCGGTGCCGTGCGTTCCGGTCGAGATCGCCCCCGAGATCGACTGCCGGTCGATGTCGCCGAGGTTCTCCATCGCCAGGCCGTGGGGCGCCAGCAGCGCCGGGATGCGATGCAGCCGGGTGCCGGCGAGCAGGGTGACCAGGCCGGTCTCCCGGTCGGCGGCGACGAGCCCCTGCATGTCGTCGAGTTCGAGCAGCACGCCGGGCGCCACCGCGATGCCGGTGAAACTGTGCCCGGCGCCGACCGCCTTGATGGGCAGGCCGTGCTTCAGCGCGGCCTTGACGGCACGCTGTACCCCCTCGGGGCTGCGGGGCCGCTCGACGCGGACCGGACGCACGGAGGCCGAGCGCCCCCAGTTCTGCCAGGTGCCGCCTGGTCTGGTCACAGGAACGCCTTCCCCTCGCCGCGGTAGGTGGGAAGCTCTCCGACGACCGTGCCGCCGGCGACGAGCTGGTAGCCCTCGATGCGCTCGGCCGGCTCACCGCTCTTCGCGTGCCGGAACCAGACGCGATCGCCGATGCGCAGCTCCCGGTCTGCTCGTCCCTGCAGCGGGGTCTGCACCTCTCCCGCCGCCTCGCGGGACAGCGTGCGAAGGCCGTCGGGCCACACCGGCCGCGGCTGCCGGGAGGCGACGGCGGGGCCGGAGGCGATCCATCCGCCACCGAGGACCGTGGCGATGTCGGGCGCCGGCTTCCGCACCACGTCGAACGCGATGGCCGCCGCAGGCGCGGGACGGAAGGAACGGTAGCCGTCGAACAGATGCCCGGCGAGGAGGCCGCTGCCCGCGGTCGCCTCGGTCACCGCCTCGTCGCTGCCGGTGAACTCGAGTGATCCGGTGCCGCCGCCGTTGATGAACTCCAGCGGAGCCAGGTCGAGCACCGCCGCCGAGATGGCCGCACGCCGTACCCGCAGCTCGTCTCGGGACCGGGCCTGCACGACGCGGACGACCGGGGCGTCGGGGCCGGCGGCATCCGGCTGCCCGGCGATCTGCGCCTCGTACATCTGCAGCCCGACCAGGCGGAACCCGGGACGGCGCAGCACCTGCGCGGCGAATCCGGCGACGTCGGCCGCGGTGAACAGCGGCGAGCGACGGACGCCGAGGTGTCCGAGCCCCGGCGCCTTGTACGAGGCGTCCACGTCGATGACCACCCGGATCTCCGGGCGCGTGCCGGGCGCCGCGATGCTGTCGACGAGGTCGAGGTGCTCGGGCGCGTCGACCATCAGGGCCACGCGCGAGGCCAGCCGTTCGTCCGCGAGCAGCCGCTGCAGCGCGGCACGGTCGACCGTCGGATAGCCGACGACGATGTCGTCGTGCGTCTCGGCGAGCCAGAGCGCCTCGGCCAGCGTGAAGGCGAGAATGCCCCGGAAGCCCGGGATCTGCAGCACGGCGTCGAGTACGCCGCGCACCCGCACCGACTTCGAGGCCACGCGGATCGGCACCCCGCCCGCACGGATCAGGAGGTCCATCGCGTTGTGGCGGAGCGCATCCCGGTCGATCACCGCGACGGGTGCGGGAAGATGCGCCACAGCCTCGGTCAGCCCGCGCCAGAAGCGGGCCGGTTCCTGCCATCCGCCGGATGCCGGACTCTGTCCGTCGATGAGATCGAGCACTCCCCCACCCTACGACCTGCGCCACGCAGCCGCGCGTTAGGCTGGCTGGCGGGCCCAAGCCCCCGTAGCCCAACGGCAGAGGCAGGCGACTTAAAATCGCTTCAGTCCGGGTTCGAATCCCGGCGGGGGCACCGAAGCATCCCGAGACCGAGGTCGATACCATTGTCGCTCGGGATCCCGCCGATCCGGCAGCATCCCCGCATCGCCTCTGGAAGGGAGCATCCCGATGACCACGGCATCCACCTCCGTCACGACTGCCGAGGCGCGCCGTTCCTGGGTGCCCATGGTCGGGTTGTTCCTCGCCCAGGTGCTCATGTCGTTCAACGTCGCCGCGCTCCCCATCTCGCTCGGCGGCATGGTGGAGGACTTCGGAGTCCCACCGACGACCGCGAGCACGACCATCGTCGTCTACGGCATCGCGGTCGCGGCGCTCGTGATGACGGGCGCGAAACTCGGTCAGCGCGTCGGCTGGGTGCTCATCTTCCGCATCGTCGTCGCCGTGTTCGCCGGTTCCTCGCTCATGATGATCTTCTCCCGCAGCATCGCCTGGGCGATCGGAGGTCAGATCCTCGCGGGCGCCTCCGCGGCGATCATCGTGCCGGCCCTCGTCGCGCTCATCGCAGAGAACTACCGCGGCGCGCAGCAGGCGACCGCTGTCGGATCGCTCGGCTCGGCACGGGCGTTCTCGGGCATCAGCGCCTTCCTCATCGGCGGCACCCTCGGCACTCTCGTCGGCTGGCGGCCCGTCTTCTTCGTCACGCTCGGACTCGCGGCGATCGTGTTCGCGATGAGCTTCAAGCTCCGCAGCGACCGCGGCAATCCGAGCATTCGGATCGACCTGGTCGCCTCGGTGCTCATCGGCGCCGCGATCGTGCTGCTCACGCTCGGCTTCAACAACCTGAACGGCTGGGGCGTCCTCGTCGCGGAGCCTGGGGCGCCGTTCTCCGTGCTCGGCCTCTCCCCCGCACCGGTGCTCGTCGTGCTGGGCATCGTGCTCGGCCAGGCGTTCTTCGTATGGACCCGGCGCCGCATGCGCCTCGGAAAGGTGCCCCTCGTCGACCTCGACGTGCTCAGGGAGCCCACCGAGCGCGCGGCGATCTACGCGATGTTCATCATCGTCGCGATGGAGGCGGCCGTGAACTTCACCGTGCCGACCTACATCCAGGTCGTGCAGGGGCGCACTCCGTTCGACACCTCGCTCGCGATGATGCCCTTCAACCTGACGGTGTTCATCACCGCGACGCTCATCGTGCGCTTCTACACGAGATACAGTCCCCGTACGATCGCGCTCTTCTCCTTCGCGCTCACCACCGTCGCGCTCGTCTGGCTCGCGTTCGTCGTGACCAACAACTGGGAGACGCTGCCCACGATCCTCGGCCTCATCGTGTTCGGGGTCGGTCAGGGCGCGCTCGTGACCCTCGTCTTCAACGTGCTCGTGACCGCGGCCCCGAAGGAGCTCGCCGGCGACGTCGGCTCGATCCGCGGCACGACCCAGAACCTCGCGAGCGCCGTCGGCACCGCGGTGATGGGCGCCCTGCTCGTGACGCTCTTGAGCCTCGGTTTCACGCAGGCCGTCATGGATCACGAGGACCTGCCCGCGGAACTCGTGGAGGAGGTGCAGCTCGACGAGGTGAACTTCATCAGCAACGACGACCTGCGCGCGAAGTTCGAGGAGACGAGCGCGACGCCCGAACAGGTCGACGCCGCCGTGAATATCAACGAGGAGCAGCGTCTGCGCACCCTCAAGCTCGGTTTCCTCGTGCTCGCGGGGCTCAGCGCGATCGCAGCGCTCCCCGCATCCCGGCTTCCTCGCTACCGACCAGAAGAGATCCCCGACCCCTCAGACATCGCAGGAGACGAGCCCACGGCGCGAGACCACGTCGACGGAGACCTGGCCTGAACCGCACGTCTGCGGAGCCGGTACGAGGGGCGCGCCCACGTGGAACACGAGTCCGTGCTCCTGGCGGATGCCTCGGTGTAACGACGGCCGCCCGCACGGTCCCGCACCTCGGCGATGGGCAGCGAGGTGCGAGACCGTGCGACGCCCCGGATCAGAACACCGGCGCGCCGTCCCGCACCAGCCGCCAGTTCACAACATGGAACTCCGTCGGGTCGATGGTGCCGGCATCCTTCGCGAAGGAGACGATCGCCTCGCGGATCGCGACCTGCGCGTTGTAGATCACCGGTGCCGCGGCGATGTGCGGGAAGTCGCCGCCGCCGGACTGGCGGTAGTTGTTCGTCGCGACCACGAACCGCTGCCCCGCATCCACCGGCGCTCCCTCCCACGCGAGGTTCACGATGCGCGAGCCCTGTGGTTGCGAGATGTCCACGTCGTAGGTCACCCCGGAGAGCTGGTCGTAGTTGTAGTCCTTCGTGCCCAGCTCGTTGGTCCAGTCGGCGGGCGAGACCGGGGCATCCGGCGCGATCTGCCGGAAGTACTTCGCGGAGTACTCCAGGTAGTCCTTGATCTCGGCACCCGTCATCACCACAGCCACCAGGGTGTTGTCGTAGATGTACAGGCCCGCGACATCGCGCAGCGTCACCTGCCCGGCGGGGAACGTCGCCTCGCGGTTGAACGGCGCCGCGATGGAGATCACCGGCAGGGAGGCCTCGGCGGTGCCCTCGATCGCCTTCGCGACCGTGTCGACCTGAACCTTGTTGACGTAGTCGAGGATGGCGGTGTCCTTCCAGCACGCCTCCGCGGCCGACATCTCCTCGGTGGAGGTCGCGACCGGACTGTTCACGTAGTCGACGACCGTGTCGTGCTGCGCCTTGATCACGGCCACCAGCGCGGGGTCGTCCTGCACGGTGTTCGTGTTGACGGTCATCGCCCTCCTCGATGCGACCGTCCACTTGCCCTTGACGATCTGCAGCTCCAGATCGAACACGCTGAGACGCTGGCCCCAGCACATCGGCTCGCTGAGCACGACCTCCTGCCCGGTGCGCTCGTTGGTCACGAAGCGCTGCGGGATGTCCAGGTGCGCGTGGCCGACCAGGATCGCATCGATGCCGGGCACCTGCTCGGCGAGCAGGGCGGCGGCGTTCTCGACCGGCAGCTCATCGCCGTAGGACGACGTGCCGTTGTCGCCGGAATGCACGCTCACCACGAGGACGTCGACGCCCTCGTCGCGGATGATCGGCACCCAGCGCCGGGCGGTCTCGACGATGCCCAGCACCTCGACCCTGCCGCTGACGTTGGCCTTGTCCCAGATGACGACGCCCGGATTGGTCATGCCCAGGACGCCGACGCGGATCGGCTTGTAGCCCTTCAGGTTGAGCGTCTTGATCGTGTAGGGCTTGTACGCCGGCACGGTCGTCCCGGCGCGCACCGCGTTGGCGGCCAGTGCCGGCGCCTTCAGCTGCGAGATCCAGGTGTCGAGGAACTCGAGCCCGTAGTTGAACTCGTGGTTGCCCAGCGCGACGGCGTCATAGCCCATGGCGTTCATCTGCGCGGCCATCGGATGGATCGCGCCGGTCTCGGTGATCGGCTCGACCGTCGCGTAGTAGAACGCGAGCGGCGTGCCCTGGATGGTGTCGCCGGCGTCGAACAGCAGGGTGCGATCGCGTCCGCGATCCGCCCGGATCTGGTTCACCACGCTGGAGACGCGGGCGAGTCCGACGACGTTGCCGTCCTTGTCACTGTGCTCGGCGTCCTTGTAGTAGTCCCAGTTCACCGCGTGGGAGTGGATGTCGGACGAGCCCATGATCGTGATCGTCACGGACTTGCCGATGCCTCCCGCCGCCGCGGATGCCTGGTCGGGGTGCGCGACCCAGCCGGCGGCGGCGAGTGCGCTGGCGGCGGTGACGCCGGTGAGGAATCCGCGCCGGCTCGGCCCTGAGCGGCTCTCTTCGGCACCGGACGGCACTGCATTGTGCGCGTCGATGGCGTGCGGACCGGAACAGGTGCACCAGCGCGGCTCGGGGGCGCGGTGGTGAGGTGTCTCAGCTGTCATGAGGCCGATGCAATCAGGTTCCCCGCCAGGAAGCAAGGGTCCGACGTCCCGGGAGACGCACGGGACGCAAGACGCCCCGGACCTCTGTCGAGCGTCCGGGGCGTCTCCGTCAGGGAGGCGTCACTTCGCGGAGGAGGCCGTCTCGGTCTTCTTCGCCGCCGGCTTACGTGCGGCCGTGGCGCGCGGGGCCTTGACCGTGCTCGTGTCGGCGACGGCGTCGTCGGCGGCGGGGGCATCCGCCTTCTTCGCCGCGGGCTTGCGCGCCGCGGTCTTCGCCGGGGCCTTCGCCGCGGGAGCCTTCTCCGCCGAGGCCGCCGTCGCAGGCGCCTTCGCCGCAGGAGCCGAGGCACCCGCCGCCGGACGGGGACGGGCCGCGAACTCCTCGAACACGTAGCGCGGGTTCTGCACGGTCTCGAGGTTCACGATGTCGCGCCCGAGCCACAGGTTGTGCCACCAGCCCCACAGCACGCGCCACTTGCGCTCCCACGTCGGCATCGCGAGGCCGTGGTAGCCGCGGTGCGCGACCCAGGCGACGAAGCCCTTGAGGGCGATCTTGCCCGACTGGAACACGCCGTTGTAGAGGCCGAGACCGGCGACCGCACCGAGGTTCTTGTGGAAGTAGTCCTTCGTGCCCTCGCCGCGCAGCACGGCGACGAGGTTCTTCGCGAGGACCTTGGCCTGACGCACGGCGTGCTGGGCGTTCGGCACGCAGTAGCCGCCGACGCCGCCGCCCGACAGGTCCGGCACGGCCGACACGTCTCCGGCGGCCCAGGCACCCTCGACGAACTCCTCGGGCGTGCCGACACGCAGGTCCGCGCGGGTCTGGATGCGACCGCGCTCCTCGACGGGCAGGTCGCCCCCGCGGACGACGGTCGGGTTCGCCATGACGCCGGCGGTCCACACGATCAGGTCGGTGGGGATCACCTCGCCGGTGGACAGCTCGACGTTGCCGTCGACCGCACCGGTCACCTGGGTGTCCAGGTGCACGCTCGCACCCCGCTTGGCGAGGTCCTTCAGGACCCACTCGCTGGTCTTCAGGGACACCTCGGGCATGATGCGGCCCATCGCCTCGATGAGGTGGAAGTGGGTGTCCTCGAACGTCAGCTGCGGGTACTTCGAGACCAGGGCGGATGCCAGCGAACGCAGCTCCGCGAACACCTCGATGCCCGCGAAGCCACCGCCGACGACGACGACGGTGAGCAGCCGATCGCGCTCGGGGCCGGCGGGGATGGACGCGGCCTTGTCGAAGTTCGACATGAGCTTGTCGCGCACGGCGACGGCCTCTTCGATCGTCTTCAGGCCGATCGCGTTGTCGGCGATGCCGGGGATCGGGAAGGTGCGGGAGACCGCACCGGCGGTGACGACGATCTGGTCATAGGCGAACTCGTACGACTCGCCGAGCGGCGGCGTGATCGTGGCGACCTTGTTCGCGTGATCGATGCCGGTGATCTTCGCGGTGATGACGTTCGTGCGCTTCAGATGGCGACGGTGCGCGACCACGGCGTGACGGGCCTCGATCGAGCCGGCTGCGACCTCCGGCAGGAAGGGCTGGTAGGTCATGTAGGGCAGCGGGTCGACCATGGTGACCTCGGCCTCGCCCTTGCGGAGGTGCTTCTCGAGCTTCCACGCGGTGTAGAAGCCCGCATAGCCACCGCCGACGATCAGAATCTTGGGCACAGTGCGATTCTCAGGCACAGGGAGGTAACTCCTCGTAGTCATGGGGAAGGCGTGCGTGGACCGCGCGCCGAACGGATGCGCCGGGCAGCAGCGGTGACGCCAAGCCCGATCAGGATACCAGGTACTGTGAGCGCGAGAAGCGGGAGCGTACCGTATCGCAGTGATTCCGGGCTCGGAAGCAGCGGTGAGCCGGCTGCGCTCGGGGCATCCGCCGCCGGGAGATCGGGAATCGGGAGCGGGGTGACCGTGGGCTCCGGACCCGGTTCGGCATGCGCCCGGCGGTATAGGCGGACCCATTCGGCGAGATCGCCCAGCGGGTTCGCCTCGACGTGGGGCACGTCCTGTGTGACCGCGGCCGCGGCATCGACCAGTCCGTACCCGTACAGCGGATCGGGATAGCTCTCCACGCCGGGGGCCGGCAGGGCCGTCTTGATGATGCGCTCGATCACGTCGTTCGCGCTCAGGTCGGGATGGGCCGAGCGCACCAGCGCCGCGATCCCCGCCACGATCGGGGAGGCGCCGCTCGTACCGCGCCACTGCTCGACCGAGCCGTCCGGGGCGACCCCGACGAGCCCCTCGCTGGGAGCCGAGATGCCGATGACGAAGCCCTGCGTGGAGGCCTTCACGCTGGCGACACCGTGCTGGTCGACGCCGCCCACGGCCAGCACGCCCGGGATCGTCGCCGGCGCGCTGACCACATCGGTGCCGCTGCCGCGGTTGCCCGCGGCGGCCACCACGACGACATCGTGGTCGAAGGCGTACTGGAACGCCTCGTCCCAGCTCTCGGGCCAGTCGAGCGTGTTGGTGGTCAGCGAAAGGTTGATGACGTCGGCGCCATGATCGACGGCCCAGTGCATCGCGTCCGCGATCTGCTCGGTGAAGGGCACCGCGGCCGCGGCGCCGAAGCCGACCGAGATCGAAAGCAGATCGGCCTCGGGGGCGACGCCGATCATCCCGGTGCCGTCGGCCTTCCCGCGCCCGGCGGCGAGGGACGCGACACGCGTGCCGTGGTTCGGGTCCTTCGCGCCGACCGGGGTCCGTCCGTCCGGCGCCCCGGTGCCCGACACGTCGGTGCCGTCGGCGACGGCGCCGTCGAAGACCCCTGCCGGCTTCGCGATCCCGGTGTCGATGACGGCGATCGTGACCCCCGCTCCGCGGGTGATGTGCCAGGCGTCGCGGATGCGCGCGCCGTCCAGCCAGTACTCCGCGGCACGCAC
>JBASAE010000088.1:0-6311 GCA_049654285.1 Microbacterium sp. | reverse complement strand
ACGTGGTCGTGGTGAGCTGCTCGACCGCGCCCAGGTAGTTCGCGATCTCATAGGTCGCGGCACGGGCATCCGTGACCTGGAAGTAGACGACGGTGTCGATCGAGACCACGAGGTTGTCCTCGGTGATCACCGGCTGGGGCGGGAACGACACGACCTGCTCGCGCATGTCGATGAGCGGACGCAGACGGTCGATGAACGGCACCAGGATGTTCAGACCGGGCGCGAGGGTCTTGTGATAGCGGCCGAGTCGCTCGACGATGCCGGCGGTGGCCTGCGGGATGATCCGGATGGATCGTGCGACCGTCACCACCACGAAGATGATGACGGCGACGGCGAGCACCCAGCCGATGACGCTCGGGATGAACGAGTCATTCATGAGAGGGTCCCTCCTCCTCGGTTGCTGATCGGACGACGGCGGTGGCACCGCTGATCTCGGTCACCACGACGTGCCCGCCCTGCGGGATCGGTGCGTCGGTGGCGCTGCGGGCGGTCCAGGTGTCGCCGTTGGCGAGCTTCGCCTGTCCGGTGATCCGGGTGATGTCGGCGAGCGCGACGCCTCTCAGGCCGATCAGCGCGTCGACGTTCGACTTCGTGGGATCCTCGCCGCGTCGCAGACGCTTCAGCAGCGGTGGACGCAGGAAGAGGATGAACAGGGCGGCGGCCGCGGCGGCCACGACGACCTGCAGCCAGATCGGCAGGCCCACGAGGTCGACGACGAGGCCGACCACGCTTCCCAGCGCGAGCATGAGGAAGGTGAAGTCGAGCGTGAGCATCTCGATCACGAGGAACAGCGCGATGAGCACCAGCCAGCCGATCCAGGCCCACTGCTCGATCAGGTCCACGAATGTGCCGACGTCGCCCATGTCTCCTCCTGGGCCCAACCTATCACCGCGAGTCGCGCGTTGTAGGGTGAAGAGCGTCGCCGATCCGGCGATCCCCGAGCATCCTGAGGAGCATCCGTGACCGACGTCCTTCCCGCAGGCTCCCTGGACGGAAAGGTGGCGCTGGTCACCGGATCGTCCCGGGGCATCGGCGCCGACACCGTGCGCTATTTCGCGCAGGCCGGTGCCGATGTCGTGATCAACTATCGCAACAAGGCGCCGCGAGCCGAGAAGCTCGCCGCCGAGCTGCGCGCGCTCGGGCGCCGGGTGCTGGTGGTCGGAGCCGACCTCACCGATCCGGCATCCGTGGGGGAGATGTTCTCCGCGGTCCGCGCGGAGTTCGGCCGTCTCGACGTGCTGGTGCTGAACGCGTCGGGAGGCATGGAGGCCGGCATGGAGGCCGACTACGCGCTCAAGCTCAATCGCGACGCGCAGGTGGACGTGCTGGAGCAGGCTCGCCCGCTGCTCGGCGAGGGGGCGCGGGTGGTGTTCGTCACCAGCCACCAGGCGCACTTCATCCGCACCACGCCGACCATGCCGGAGTACACGCCGGTCGCGACCTCGAAGCGCGCCGGCGAGGACGCGCTGCGCGAGCTGATCCCGGGGCTCGCCGAGCAGGGCGTCGGCTTCACGGTCGTCTCCGGCGACATGATCGAGGGGACCATCACGGCCACACTGCTGGAGCGGATGAACCCCGGCGCGATCTCGGAGCGCCGTGAGTCGGCCGGCAGGCTCTACAACGTGGCGGAGTTCGCCGCCGAGGTCGCGCGGGCCGCGATCGATGCGGTGCCCGTCGACAACACCCGTCTGGTGGGCGACACCTCGGGCTTCACTGCCGAGTGAGTCCTCCCGCGATGTGAGAAGGCCCCGTCCTCCGACGGGGCCTTCTCTTTGCGTTCCGCGCGTGGACGAGGGTCAGGCCTCGCCCCTCGCATCGGCGATCTCCTGCTTGATCTCGGCGACGGCGCGCTTGGCGTCGCGGCCGAGCGTGATCGCGCGGATGATCTGCAGAACGCCGAGGACCACCAGCGAGATGCCGATGATCCACCAGATGACGACGGCGGCGAACAGCGGCGAGAACAGCATGATGACACCGGCGACGATGCTGAGGATCGCGTAGATGACGGTCCACACCTTCGACCCGTTGTCGCCCAGCAGCGACAGCGAGACGACACCGTCGACGATCCAGGCGATGCCGATCATGATGCCGAGGAACAGCATGAGCGTCGCGGTGAAGGCGAACAGGTTGACGAAGGCGAGGATGCCGCCGACGACGTACAGCAGGCCGAGGGCGATGTGGCCGACGCGCGACCAGCCGCCCTTCTCCTTGGAGGAGATCCCGGTGCCGATGTAGACGAGGCCCTGGATGATCAGGTACGCGGCGATGAATCCGGCGAAGAACATCGCCGTCTTGGTGGGCGCGATCAGGATGAAGAGTCCGAGCACGAGCATGATGGTGCCCGCGACGGCCAGCGTGGTGCGCACCGCCTTGAGGAAGCTCTTCGCTTCCGAGAGAGCATCAGACATGGGGGGATACCTTTCTGGGAACCTCCTGGGAGGATTGTGCTCAGCGTACCGTCATGCCGGACGACAGGGCAGAGGCATGTCGCATGCTGTCTGTTCCGTGTCGGGGGGCATGTGGCACCATCGGAACGTGCACACAGCCGACAGTCATGACCGTATCCGCGTCGAGGGCGCCCGGGAGAACAACCTGAAGGACGTCAGCGTCGTGCTGCCCAAGCGCCGGCTCACCGTGTTCACGGGCGTGTCGGGGTCGGGAAAGAGCTCGCTGGTGTTCGACACGATCGCGGCGGAGTCGCGACGCATGATCGACGAGACGTACAGCGCCTTCGTGCAGGGGTTCATGCCCTCCGTGCCGCGCCCCGACGTCGATGTGCTGGAGGGGCTGACCACCGCGATCATCGTGGACCAGGAGCGGATGGGGGCGAATCCGCGGTCGACGGTCGGCACCGTGACCGACGCGAACGCGATGCTGCGGGTGCTGTTCTCGAAGCTGGGGGAGCCGTACATCGGCGGACCGACGGCGTTCTCGTTCAACATCCCCACCCAGCGGGCGAGCGGGGTGATGACCGGGCCGGGCGGCGAGAAGAAGATCGTCCAGGACGCCATCTACCTCGGCGGCATGTGCCCGCGCTGCGATGGCCGTGGAACGGTGTCCGACGTCGATCTCGCGCGGGTGGTCGACGAGAGCCTGTCCCTGGCGGACGGTGCGATCCTCGTCCCGGGGTACACCGTGGACGGCTGGATGGTGCGCCAGTTCGCCGAGTCCGGGTTCTACCCCGCCGACAAGCCGATCTCGCAGTTCACCGAGAAGCAGCGGGACCTCTTCCTGTACGGCGAGGTGACCAAGGTCAGGATCAACGGGATCAACATCACCTACGAGGGGCTGATCCCGAAGATCACCAAGTCGATGCTCTCGAAGGACCTCGATGCGCTGCAACCGCACATCCGACGGTTCGTCGAGCAGGCGGCGACCTTCGCGATCTGCCCGGAGTGCGAGGGGACCCGGCTCACGGAGGGTGCCCGATCCTCGAAGATCGACGGCGTGAGCATCGCGGATGCCTGTCGGATGCAGGTGACCGACCTGGCCGATTGGGTGCGCGGCGTCCAGCGGCCCGGCGCCGGGCCGCTGCTGGCGGCGCTCAGCGCGAACCTCGACGCGTTCGTGGCGCTCGGACTCGGCTATCTGAGCCTGGACCGGCCGTCCGGCACGCTGAGCGGGGGAGAGGCGCAGCGGATCAAGCTGCTGCGGCACCTGGGCTCTTCGCTGACGGATGTCACCTATGTGTTCGATGAGCCGACCATCGGACTGCATCCGCATGACATCCAGCGGATGAATGAGCTCCTGCTGCAGCTGCGGGACAAGGGCAACACCGTGCTGGTGGTCGAGCACAAGCCGGAGACGATCGCGATCGCCGATCGGGTGGTCGACCTCGGCCCGGGGGCGGGGAGCGCCGGGGGCGAGATCTGCTTCCAGGGCACGGTCGACGAGCTGCGCGCCAGCGGGACCCTCACGGGCCGTCATCTGGACGATCGGGCGAGGGTGAAGGACTCCGTCCGTGCGGGGACCGGGGCGCTCGCGGTGCGCGGAGCATCCGAGAACAACCTGCGGGACGTCGACGTGGACATCCCCCTGGGCGTGCTGACGGTCGTCACCGGTGTGGCGGGGTCGGGGAAGAGCTCGCTGATCCATGGCTCGGTGGCCCCGCGCGAAGGGGTCGTCGCGGTCGATCAGGGGGCGATCAAGGGGTCGAGGCGGAGCAACCCGGCGACCTACACCGGCATGCTCGAACCGATCCGGAAGGCGTTCGCGAAGGCCAACGGCGTGAAGCCCGCGCTGTTCAGCGCGAACTCCGAGGGAGCCTGCCCGACGTGCAAGGGCTCGGGCGTGATCGTCACCGAGCTGGGGTTCATGGACACCGTGGAGACGCCGTGCGAGGACTGCGGGGGCAAGCGCTTCCAGCTCGCAGTGCTGGACTACAAGCTCGCGGGCAAGGACATCGTCGAGGTCTACGACATGCCGGTGGCCGAGGCCCAGGGCTTCTTCTCCGCAGGGGAGGCGAGGATTCCCGCGGTGGTGAAGACTCTCGACCGGCTGGTCGACGTCGGACTCGGCTATCTCACGCTCGGCCAGCCGCTCTCGACGCTGTCGGGCGGCGAACGGCAGCGCATCAAGCTGGCGACGCAGATGGCCGACGGGGGAGAGGTGTACGTCCTCGACGAACCCACCACCGGCCTGCATCTGGCGGATGTGGAGAACCTGCTCGGGCTGCTGGATCGGCTCGTGGACTCGGGCAAGACCGTGATCGTGATCGAACACCACCAGGCCGTGATGGCGCATGCCGACTGGATCATCGACCTCGGCCCCGGCGCCGGCCACGACGGTGGCCGGATCGTGTTCGAGGGCACGCCGGCCGAGCTGATCGCGGCGAAGTCGACCCTGACCGGGGAGTACCTCGCGGAGTACGTCGCGGAGTGACGGTGCGGTTCGAGACGTCCGGCGGTGCAGGCGCGCTGTCGTCGGCGGCCGCGGTGTGGCGCTGCTACGACGCGGTGTTCGGCGATCTCTCCTCCGAAGAGGAGTGGATAGAGGCGATGTTCGCCCGACACGCCGGACGTCGCGGGCACCGGCTGGTCTGCGCGTTCGATGGCGAGGCCGTCGTCGGCTTCGCCTGGGGGTACGTGGGGGAGCGGGGCCAGGACTGGAGCGATGCGGCTGCGGATGCTCTCGGCCCGGAGCTGGCGGAACGCTGGGTCGGTGGCCACTTCGAGTTCGTCGAGCTGGGCGTGCATCCTGAGCGTCGGCGGCACGGAATCGGCCGGCGGCTGCACGACCTCCTGCTGGAGGGCGTGCGGGGGAGCTGTCTGCTGTCGACGAGCGACGACGACGCCGATCCGGCGGTGCGGTTGTACGAGACCTCCGGGTGGCGCACCCTTGGTCCGCTGTCGCCCGGCAGGCGGATCATGGCACTGCGTGCCTGATGTCGTCTTCGCGTTCGCGTTCGGGGATCGTGTCGGTCTGAGCGTGGTCGAGGATCAGGGGAGTGGCGCGACCTCGGCGATGAGCGTCTCGACGCGCGCCCGGATGGTGTCGCGGATGACGCGGACGGTGTCGAGGGGCTGTCCGGCGGGATCGTCGAGCGCCCAGTCCTCGTAGCGCTTGCCGGGGAAGACGGGACAGGCGTCGCCGCATCCCATGGTGATGACGACATCTGCGCTGCGCACGGCGTCCGTCGTGAGGATCTGGGGAGCACGGCGGGCGATGTCGATGCCGACCTCGGCCATGGCTGCGACCGCGCCGCAGGCCGAATCGTTGGCGAGGGCCCTCAAGGCCCTGGCCGATCCCGCGCGTCTTCGACTGCTGTCGATGATCGCCGCGCACGAACGTCGCGAGGCATGCGTCTGTGATCTGACCGACCCGCTGGAGCTGTCCCAGGGAACCGTCTCGCATCATCTGAAGACGCTGATGGACGCAGGCTTCCTGACGCGCAGCAAACGGGGCACCTGGGCGTACTATTCGATCGTCGACGGAGCCCTGGACCCCGTCGCCAGCCTGCTGGCCACCACGGAGTCGGAGTGATGGGCGCATCGGTCGATCGTTCGCGTCAGAACGGCCCCAGAGTTATCCGATAATGCACATTATGTCAGATTAGTAGTCTGACAACTGGCCTGTTCCGCAGGTTGTGCGCAGGTGGTGACTGGTGATGCCACTCCCCGCTTAGTGGGTGTGATCAGCGATTCTTAGCACCTGGCTGTTGGTCGACCGGGTGGAGCGATCGGATGTGGGTACCGCGTGCGGGTCGTCCTGAAACGGCTTCTGGTCAAGCGATCTCAGTCTGACTGTTGCATCTTTTGCAGGATTCCTGCGATCCTTGCCGGCGATGCGGACAACTCGATCCCGCGACTGTC
>JBASAE010000087.1:0-2163 GCA_049654285.1 Microbacterium sp. | reverse complement strand
GTGGCGTACCTCGGCTACCTGGGGCTGGGCATCTCGCCGCCGGCGACCGACTGGGGCGCGATGCTGAGCAACGGCACGCAGTATGTGTTCCTGAACTACTGGTGGCTGATCTACCCCGCCGGGCTCGCGATCATCGTCGTCGTCGTCGCGGTGAACCTGGTCGGGGACGGCCTGCGCGACGCGGTCGAGGTGCGGCTGCAGCGCCGCTGAAGGGGGCGGAGGATGGCTCTTCTCGAGGTCGAGGGGCTGAGCTGCGACATCCGGCTCAGCAAGAGCGTCGTGCACGCGCTCGACGCGGTCTCCTTCACGGTGGACGCCGGGGAGACGGTCGGCCTGGTCGGCGAGTCCGGATGCGGCAAGACGATGACCGCGATGTCGATCGAACGGCTGCTGCCTCCCGGTGGGCACATCGTCGCCGGCCGGGTGCTCTTCGACGCCCGCGCCCTGACCGCGCTGCCGGAGCGTGAGATGCAGAAGGTGCGCGGCGGTGACATCGGGATGGTCTTCCAGGACCCGATGACCTCGCTCAACCCGGTGCAGACCATCGGGGAGCAGGTCGCCGAGCCGCTGCTGCTGCATCGGGGACTGTCGGCGGACGCCGCGCGCGAGGAGGTCGTCGAGATGCTGAAGCTCGTCGGCGTCCCGCATCCGGAGCAGCGGCTGAACAGCTACCCGCACCAGCTGTCCGGAGGGCAGCGGCAGCGCGTGATGATCGCGATGGCGCTGATCTGCCGGCCCAAGCTCCTGATCGCCGACGAGCCGACGACCGCGCTCGACGTCACGGTGCAGAAGCAGATCCTCGAGCTCATCGACCGGCTGAAGGCCGAGCTCGGCATGGCGGTCATCCTCATCACCCACGACCTCGGCGTCATCGCCGGGCGGGCCGATCGCGTGGTCGTGATGTACGCCGGGAAGGTCGCCGAGACCGCCGAGACCCAGACGCTGTTCGCCCACCCGCGGCACCGGTACACCGAGGCGCTGTTCGAGGCGCTGCCCGAGCGGGCGGCGGGGACGGGGGAGCGGCTGTACTCCATCCCCGGCATCCCGCCCGATCTCCTCGACCCGCCGCGGGCCTGCCCGTTCGCGCCACGATGCCGGTTCGCGATCGACCGGTGCCGCACCGAGGCGCCGCCGCTGGAACCGGCCGGGGACAGCGACCCCACGCACACCTTCGCCTGCTTCGTGCCGCGGGAGGAGTCGTTGCCGGCGATGGGCGAGGTGGTCGCGGCACGCTCTGTGACGGACGTGTCGGTGGCGGAGGACGCGGCGCCGGGGGAGTCCGGGCCCCCGGCATCCGCCGACGAGCGGTCCTGGGCCGCGCCGACCCGGTTCGTCCCCGACGACGGCGTGCCGCTGTTGCGGTTGGACGGGCTGGTGAAGGACTTCCCGGTGACGGCCGGCGCGCTGCTGCGGCGCCGGATCGGCGCGGTGAGCGCGGTCGCCGGGGCGACCCTGCGGCTCGATCGGGGGCAGACGATCGGCCTGGTCGGCGAGTCGGGATGCGGCAAGACCACCCTCGGCCGGCTCGTGGTCGGCCTCGACCTGCCCAGCGCCGGGCGCATCCTCTTCCGCGGACGGGAGCTGAGGCATCGTCGCCGGCGCGATCCGCGCGAGGACCGGCGCGACGTGCAGTTCATGTTCCAGGACGCCTATGCCTCGCTCGACCCGCGGATGCGGGTGCGGGCGATCCTGCGCGAGCCCCTGGAGATCCAGCGCGTCGGCACCGGCCGAGACCGCGACCGGCGGGTCGACGAGCTGCTCGAGGACGTGGGCCTGCCGCGGAGCGCCGGGGACAGGTATCCGCACGAGTTCTCCGGAGGGCAGCGGCAGCGCATCGGCCTGGCCAGGGCGCTCGCCCTGCAGCCCGCCCTGATCGTCGCCGACGAGCCGGTGTCGGCGCTCGACGTCTCGATCCAGGCGCAGGTGCTGAACCTCATGAAGGAGCTGCAACGGGAGCGCGAGCTGACCTATCTGTTCATCAGCCACGACCTGTCGGTGGTGCGCTACCTCTCGGACGTCATCGCGGTGATGTACCTCGGCAAGATCGTCGAGATCGGGCCCGCCGCCGAGGTGTACGCGGCGCCGCAGCACCACTACACGCGCGGGCTCATCGATGCGATCCCGGTGGCGGATCCGGCCGCCGAGCGCGCGAAGGCGAAGCTC
>JBASAE010000086.1:0-5275 GCA_049654285.1 Microbacterium sp. | reverse complement strand
CCCTGTCCCCGGCCGGCGGATCGCCCGCGGCGAGGACCGTTCCGCCGGGGCGGACTCCCGGCCCTGACGCCCTTCGGGGAGGTGTGCTTTCGGATACGCCTCCGGGACTCTAGGCCGTCCACGGGAGGACGTCGGCCGATTCCGGCGGGACGACGGCCGTCGGACTCCACGGGGATGATCGCAGGATGTCGTCAAAGGATGAGCCTGTCCGTTGTGGCGAGCATCCAACGGCCCGGCGCACCCCGACGCTAGTGTGGATTCCGTGACGGACACGCCTGACCTCTCGACGACCGCAGCCAAGATCGCGGACCTCCGCGCCCGCTACACCGAGGCCGTCGTCGACGCCGAGAACAAAGCCCGTGAGAAGCAGCACGCCAAGGGCAAGATGACCGCCCGCGAGCGCATCGAGCTGCTCGTCGACAACGGCAGCTTCGTCGAGTTCGATGAGTACGTGCGGCATCGCACGACCGCCTTCGGCATGGACCGCAACCGGCCGTACGGCGACTCCGTGGTCACCGGCATCGGCACGATCCACGGCCGCACCGTCGCGGTCTACTCGCAGGACTTCACCACGTTCGGCGGGTCGCTCGGCGAGGTCTCGGGCGACAAGATCATCAAGATCATGGAGTTCGCGCTCACCAGCGGGATGCCCGTCATCGGCATCCTCGACTCCGGCGGCGCCCGCATCCAGGAGGGCGTGCTCGCCCTGTCGAAGTACGGCGAGATCTTCAAGATGAACACCCGCTCCTCGGGCGTCATCCCGCAGATCTCGATCATCATGGGACCGGCCGCCGGCGGCGCGGTGTACGGCCCTGCGCTCACCGACTTCGTGATCATGGTCGACAAGACCAGCCAGATGTTCGTCACCGGCCCTGACGTGATCAAGACCGTCACCGGCGAGGACGTCGGCATGGAGGAGCTCGGCGGCGCCTACACGCACAACACCCGTTCCGGCGTCGCGCACTACCTGGCGTCGGACGAGGACGATGCGATCGACTACGCCCGCAGCCTGCTGGGCTTCCTCCCCGACAACAACATGGCCGAGCTCCCCGACTACGAGGCGGCGTTCGAATGGGAGACGACGGATGCCGATCAGCGGCTGAACGCGATCATCCCGGACTCCCCCAACCAGCCCTACGACATCCACACGGTGATCGAGCACGTCGTCGACGACGGGGACTTCCTCGAGGTGCAGCCGCTGTTCGCCCCGAACATCGTGATCGGCTTCGGACGCGTCGAGGGCCGCTCGGTCGGCATCATCGCGAACCAGCCCTCGCAGATGGCCGGCACCCTCAACATCGAGGCCGGTGAGAAGGCCAGTCGCTTCGTGCGGTTCTGCGACGCGTTCTCGATCCCGATCGTCACGCTCGTCGACGTGCCCGGCTACCTCCCCGGGACCGACCAGGAGTGGACCGGCGTGATCCGCCGCGGCGCCAAGTTGATCTACGCCTACGCCGAGGCGACCGTCCCGCTGGTGACCGTCATCCTGCGCAAGGCCTACGGCGGTGCCTACATCGTGATGGGCTCGAAACAGCTCGGCGCGGATGTGAACCTCGCCTGGCCGACCGCGGAGATCGCGGTGATGGGCGGCCAGGGCGCCGTCAACATCCTGTACCGCGGTGAGATCAAGAAGGCCGAGGAGGCCGGCGAGGACGTCGCCGCCGTGCGCACCCGCCTCGCGAACGAGTACACCTACAGCGTCACCTCGCCGTTCCTGGCCGCCGAGCGCGGCGAGATCGACGGCATCATCGAGCCCGCCGCCACCCGCGTCGCGATCGCGAAGGCGCTGCGGTCGCTGAAGGGCAAGCGCGCCGCCCTGCCGCCGAAGAAGCACGGGAACATCCCGCTGTGACCGAGCAGCAGCCCGAACCTCCGGCGATCGAGGTCGTCCGCGGAGAGCCCACCCCCGAGGAGCTCGCCGCCCTGCTCGCCGTCCTCGGCGAGACCTATGCCGACGAGGTCGCCGGAGCGGTGGCCGCCAAGACCCGGATCTCCGCGTGGGACCGCACCCGTCGAGGACTGCGCACGCCGTTGCGGCGCGACATCCCGTGGGGGCGATACTCGGGCTAAGGCGTGCCCGCCGTCACCCGGTGCTCGAGCAGATCCGTCTCGGCGGCAGTGGCGAACCTGAGCCCCGCCGATACATTCCGTCCTCGCCGTGTCCCCCGAAATACCTACAGACACCCAGGAGCGAACCCGCGAGACTGAATGCAACGCTTCGCGTTCGACGACCCGTTCTGTCCCAGGGTAGGCAGGCACGGGTTCGTCTCAGCGGACAGTTTTCGGGTAACTGATCCGCGCTGGCGAGGGGCAGGCGACATCGCCGCCCCTCGCCCTTCTTCTGGGCGGCGCGCCTCCGCGCGGAGCCGGAGCACCCGGGTCAGCGCGGGATCTCGTACCAGAGGTCGACGTCGTCCTCCTCCGGACCGGCCCCCGCCGCCGCGCGACCGACCACGGTCACGGCCACGCGCTCGTCCCGCCCGGTGCGGATGATCACGCGCCCGCTGTTCGCATCGGCGATGATCTGGGCGAGCTCTGCCCTGATCTCCTCGCGCCGCTCCTCGGGAAGCCCCTCCAGCCCGTTCTCGTCGAACACCGTGACCGCGACGCCGCGACGCCGCGCCTCGCCGATGGCCGCGCGCACCGCATCGTTCAGCAGCACCGCGCCGCGCAGTTCGTCGCGCAGGCGCCCCTCGGCGAGACGCGCCTGTTCGCGCTCCTCGCCGGTGAGCATCCCGTGGGTGGAGATCGTACGGCTGAGCACGGGTCCCGCGACCTCGAGCGCGAACTGGACGCGCAGGCGCCGTTCACGCTGCCGGACCTGCTGCGTGGCGTGCCAGGCCGACACCGCCTGCTGGATGTCGGCGAGGCGTTCGGTGTCGCGGATCGTGCGGTCCCAGTACAGCACGAGCAGCTGCGCGACCCCGACCCATGTGATGGAGCCGACCAGACCCAGCGTGAACGCCTGCGCGACGCTCATGTGCCAGCAGGCCGAGACGATCAGGATGACCAGCGACAGCCAGCCGAACACGAACCGTCGTCGCACGATGCAGACCACGGCGATCAGGCCGACGCCGCCGATGAACCAGGTCGCGAACGGCGCCGTGCGGTCCACCGGGGCGAGTGCGGTGGTCGCCAGGTGCGGGATCGCCACCGTCGCCAGGATCGCGAGGACACCGCACCACAGCGGCAGCCGGAGCCTCCGCTCGATGCCGGCCAGCACGATGGTGACCATCGTCGCCAGATACAGCAGGATCGCCGCCACCACCAGCAGCGGCGCCTGCGGCTGCACCGGCGTCCACCACACGCCGCGCGTCGCGAAGTAGACCGCGAACCCGAGCACCAGGGTCGTCGCCATCGTGCGGACGGTGAGCCTCATTCCGCCCCCCATCCGAGCACGACGGTGGTGCCCGTCTCGCCGGAGACGATCTCGGTGAACCCGGCGACCGCGGCCATCCGCGCGACAATGGACGCCCGGATCCCGAGCCGGTCCTCGCCGATCTCCTCGAGCACGAAGCCGCGGCCGGCGTCGGTCACCGTGATGGTCACCGGGCCCACGCCGCCCACGGTGTCCACCACCACGTGCAGCCCGCGGCCCGCCGCGTGGGTCATGGCGTTGCCGATCGCCTGGCGGGCCGCGAGCACGAGCGCTCGCGCCGCCTTGCCCGGCACGAGCACCGTTCCCGACCGGTTCTCGACGATCGCGTCCGCACCGAGCTCCGAGAGCGCGCGCCGCAGCTCGGCGACGATCACGACGGTGCTCACCGGGGCGTCGCTGCCCTCCTGGGAGACGGTGCCCTCGGTGTTCGCGAGACGGGTGAGGGCCTCACGGGCCATCGCGACCGCGAGATCGCGCTCGCGCTCCGTCTCCGCGCGCTCGGCGGCGATGAGGGCGGCCAGCACGCTGTCGTGCATCAGCGCCGCGAGGGCCGTCCGCTCCTCCTCCGCGGCTGTCGCCGCGGCCGCCGCGGTGTACGTCGCGACCGTCGCCGCCCGCGTGTCGTCGACACCGGCGCCGACCTGGCGGAACATCCACCCCAGCGACACCAGCACCAGGCCGAGGATCAGCGTGAACGTCACGTCGAAGCCGGTGACGATCCAGAAGTCCATGGCGAACTCGCCCTGCACGAGCCGCACGTAGCCGTACACGAGAGGGAGGGCGGCGGCCCAGATGAACTGCAGCGGCACCGGGAAGGCGATGATCGCCGCGGCGACGCCGATGTTCACCAGGAAGAAGATCCACGGCTGCTCCGCGGCGATCTTGTGCGAAGGATCGGCCACCACCGGCCACAGCAGCAGTGCCAGCATGTACGACACCGCGAAGCCGCCGCCGGCCTGACGCACGTACGTGCCCGCGGCGCACGCGATCAGCATGCAGGCCAGCGGGAGGAACACGAGCACCATCATCGCGATGTGCGGGGCGTCCGGCTGGGACAGGGACTGGACCGCGGCGAGCAGTGCCTGCACCCCCAGCGCGAGGGAGCCGAGACCGATGACGATCTGGAGGATCCGCTCGATCCGCTCGCCGGTGAACCTCTCCGCCTCCCGCCCCGCGGCGCCCGGCGAGGGGATCCGGTTCCAGGCGTCGCGGATGCTGCGGGAGTCGATCGTCACGTCATCCCGCCCGGGGCGACGATCCCGTCCTCCATCGCGCGACGCAGCAGATCCACCTTCGTCGGGGCGGGACGGCCGACCTCGACGTACTTCACCCGGATCCGCGTGATGTTCTCCTTCGCCGTCGAATAGGCCACGCCGAGCCGCTCCGCGACCACTTTCAGGGGCAGGCCGGCCGCGTACAGCCGCAGCACCTCGCGCTCACGGGAGGAGAGCTGCGCGTCGGCGAAATCGCGGTCGCCGTCGACGGCGCTCGCCCACTCGACGTTGTTCAGCGCATCCCCCCGTGCCACCGTCCGGATCGCGTCCAGCACGTCCTCGAGAGCCGAGGACTTGCTGACCACGCCGGCCGCACCGGCGACCAGCGCCTCCCGCACAGACGCCGGGCGATCGGCGACGCTGTGGATCACGACGCTCGCGCCGTCCGTCACCAGGGATGCGACGTTCTCGGTGACCGTCGTGCCGTCGCCCAGGGTCAGATCGAGCACCACGACGTCGACGGGGGGCGCGCCGGAGGTGGCCCGCCACTGCAGGTAGTCCTTGACCGTGCCGCCGGAGAACACCACCTGCTGCTCGCCGTCCCTCATGCACGCGGCCTCGAGCCCAAGACGGACGGACTCGTGATCATCGATGAGTGCGACGGTGCTCATGCGCCCAGCCT
>JBASAE010000085.1:0-1584 GCA_049654285.1 Microbacterium sp. | reverse complement strand
AGGGGGTCGCATCCGAACGCACCCGCGACCATCGACAGGTCGGCGCCCAACGACAGCCAGTGCAGCACGAGGTCTGCGACGCCCGGGCCGAACGGTTCGCCGCGGGACAGCATCGTCATCAGCCGGGCGTACTCCCGCGCGGTCCCCTGGCTCACGGCGACCGGGTCACCGGGACCGCGGCGGTCGCGCACCCGGTCCAGCAACCTGGTCTGAGCGAGACCGAGCAGCTCGGCGCGGCGTGCCACCGCGTCAATGCCCACGCATCGGAGCAGGACGTTCGTGGCGAGGTTGTCGCTCACCGCTCCCACCAACGCGGCGAGGTCCGCCACCGGCAGGCCGTCGGTGCGGAGGAACTGCCAGATCCCGGAGTCCGCCACCGCGTCCTCCGCCGTCCTCGACAGCACCTCGTCCTGCCTGAGCGCGCCCGAACGGATCCGATCGGCGACCTCGATGAGCAGCAGGACCTTCCCCAGGCTCGCCGAGAACAGCGTGCGATCGGCATCGAACTCCCAGAGCACGGCGTCGTCCGTCACCGACGAGACCAGCGCCGACCAGGCGAGCCCGGCCGGTGGCCGCAGCACGTCACGCATCCGGCATCCGCCCCCTCGCCCCGGACGCCGCGGCGGGATCGCCCGTCCGCCTCGTCGCCTCCTCCGGGAAGTGGCACGCCGCGGCGTTGCCGGACTTCCCGTTCAGGATGGCCGGGGTCTCCTCCACGCACCTTTCCGGATTGCCCAGGAGGGGCCAGAGCCAGCACCGCGACCGGAAGGCGCACCCGGACGCGCCGGCGGCGGGGAGTGTGCCGAGATCGCCGCTGAGCACGATGCGCTCGCGGGACTTCTCGACCAGCGGATCGGGCACGGGGGCGGCGCTGAGCAGGGCCGCCGTGTAGGGATGCGACGGACGCGCGAAGACGTCGTCGGTGCGCCCCACCTCGACGATCCTGCCGAGATACATGACCACGATCTTGTCGCTCACGTGCTTCACGACCGAGAGGTCGTGGGAGATGAACAGGTAGGTGAGATCGCGCTCCTGCTGGAGGTCGAGGAGCAGGTTGACGATCTGCACCTGGATCGAGACGTCCAGCGCCGACACCGGCTCGTCGGCGACGACCAGCCGGGGATCGACCGAGAGGGCCCGGCCGATCCCGGCGCGCTGCAGCTGTCCGCCGGACAGCTCGTGCGGATGCCGCTTCACCACGCTGGTGGGCAGGCCGACGGCGTCGAGCAGGGCGCGGATCCGCCGTTCGCGCTCGCGCCGGCCCACCCCGCGCACGAGGAGGGGCTCCTCGAGCAACGAGCCGATCGTCATGCGGGGGTCGAACGACCCCGCCGGATCCTGGAACACCATCTGCGCGACCCTGGAGGCGGTGCGCACCGGGCGCCGCGACCCGTAGACGTCCTGGCCGGCGATCTCGATCCGGCCGGATGCCGGCTTGTTGAGGCCGACGACCGAGCGCGCCACGCTCGACTTCCCGCACCCGGACTCACCGACGAGACCGAGCGTCTCGCCTTCGGCGACGTCGAAGCTGACCCGGTCGACCGCCGCGACCAGGTCGGCCCCGCGCCGCGCGGGGTACCTGAT
>JBASAE010000084.1:0-3559 GCA_049654285.1 Microbacterium sp. | reverse complement strand
GTGTAGCCCCAGACCGGTCCGTCCAGGCCGAAGGCGGCGAAGACGCTGCGGATGAAGCCGTCCGCCGAGTAGAACGTGAGGATGGCCCACGAGGCGATGACGACCGGGATGAACAGCGGCACCACGGCGAGCGCGGAGAGCAGGTTCGCCAGCCAGCCGCCGCGCAGGCGGAGGTAGAGCCCGATCCCGATCGCCATGAAGAGCACGACGGCCGTGCTGACGATCGTGACGAGCACCGTGACCAGGAGGTTCTGGCGGAACTGCGCGTCGCCGAAGACCTCGGCCCACGCCGCCAGCGTCCCCCACCAGTGATCGGCCTTGTGCACGTTCTGGCCGACGAGCGAGACGATCTCGTTCAGGCCGCCGGTGAAGCCCAGGGTGAAGCCCAGCGCGACCACGACCGGCACGCCCACGAACAGCAGGACGAGCAGGATCGGAGGCAGGGCCATGAAGAAGCCGACCCTCGACAGCCGTGGGGCGGCGGCCCCACGGCTGCGAGGAGCACGCTTCGACGCGCGCGATGTCTCTGACATGGGCCGGCTTACTTCCCGGGCACCTTCTGAGCCCAGAGCTTCGCCATGTCGGCGGACATCTGCGAGTAGTACGGCGGACGGAGGTTCGCGATGTCGGCATCGGCGAACTTGTCCTGGATGTCCTTCGGCAGCAGCGACAGCTCGATGACGGGGTATCCGGAGACCTGGTTGGAGATGATCTCCTGGGCCTCGGGCGAGAGCACCCAGTCGGCCAGCTTCTGCGCGGCCTCCAGGTGCTTGCTCGCCTTCGGGATGCCGAGGAACGACGCCCCGCCGGTGAACGACGGATCGGAGATCTGCGTGGTGGAGATGGTCTGGGGGATCTGGCCGCTCTCGACACCCGACACGAACATGTCGGACCACACCGAGGTCATCCAGATCTGCCCGCTGGACAGCAGCTCGAGCGTGCCGTTGTTGCCGTTCGGGTACACGCCCTGCTGGTAGATGTACGGGTTGAGGCTCTTCAGGGTCTCGAATCCGGCATCCCAGTCGCTCTCGAGGTCGGGCACGTAGTCGGTGACCATCTTCGCGCGGTCGGCCTCGGGGGTCGTCTTGTCGAGCACGGTGGTGACGAAGGCGTCACCACTGCCGCCGGTTCCGGACGAGTTGTACGTGAACTTCCCCGGGTTGGCCTTGATCCAGGCGAGCAGGTCGTCCAGCGTCTTCGGCGGGGTCGGCACCTCGGTGGTGTTGTAGGCCAGCAGCACCGAGGAGGCGCGGTACGGGATGGCATCCTTGGCGGCGGTGTCCATGATGCCCTTGGGCACCGTCTTGAGGTTGGGCAGCTCCTTCTCGGTCTCCGTCGCCAGCAGGCCGCTCGAGGAGAGCTGTGCGACGAAGCCCGCATCGACCAGGTCGAAGCCGGGGTCGCGGTTCTGCACGGTCGCGGCGGTGAGCTTCGCGACGGTCTGCTGGTCGTGCTGGCCGTGCAGGTCGAAGTCGACCTTGACCGTGTAGCCGGGGTTGGCCTTCTCGAACGCGGGGATCAGCCCCTTCTGCCACAGATCCTGCACGTTGGTGTCGGCGCTGATGAAGACGGTGACGGATGTGTCGCCGCCGCTGCTCTCCCCGCCGCCTCCGCCCGACTTCTGGACGCACCCGGTGAGGGCCAACGCCGCGGTCGCCATCAGCGCGACAGCGGCGATCCCAGTTGATCGCTTCATTGAACACTCCTCAATACAGGGGCCGGCGAACCGGCCGGGTGAACGAGGCGACGCAGGGCACGTCGTCGTTGCTCCCTACTTTGTCCGAACATACTTATATTCGCATCAGATCACAAGGGGTACGCCGGACGGCGACGACGAGGTGAACTCGACGTGAAGAACCGCGGAAGAATGCTGCTGATCCTCGATATCCGCTTGTCGCTACAATGTGACCTGTTGAGGGGAGAACCGATGGGTGATGACACCATCTACTGGCCGGACGAACTGTTCGCCGACATCGATCGGACCGGCCCCGTACCGCTCTACTTCCAGGTCTCGACGAGGCTGCAGTCGGCGATCCGCTCCGGCGAGATCCCCCCGGGGGCCCGCCTCGAGAACGAGATCTCCATCGCGGAACGGCTGGGCGTCTCCCGCCCGACCGTCCGACGCGCGATCCAGGAGCTCGTGGACAAGGGACTCCTCGTCCGGCGCCGCGGCATCGGCACCCAGGTCGTCCAGGGATCGGTCACCCGCCAGGTCGAGCTGACCAGCCTGTACGACGATCTGCAGAGCGCACACCACGAACCCGGCACCCAGGTGCTGGCGCACGAGGTGATCCCCGCCGACGACGTGGTCGCCGAGGCGCTCGGGATCCCCCCGGGCACCCCCGTGCTGCGACTGCGCCGTCGTCGCAGCACGGACGGCGTCCCCGTCGCCGTGATGGAGAACCATCTGCCCGCCCCGCTCACCGACATCACGGTCGAGCAGCTCGAGAGCCGCGGCCTCTACCAGATCCTCCGCGCCCGGGGCGTGGCCATCAGCGTCGCCAAGCAGAAGATCGGCGCCCGTCGCGCGGAGGCGGACGAGCACGAGCTGCTCGACATCGACACGGGCGGACCCGTGCTCACGATGGAGCGCGTGTCCTTCGACCAGTCCGGCGCCGCGGTGGAGTTCGGGCACCACTGCTATCGGCCCGACATGTACTCCTTCGCGACGACGCTGGTCGCGAAGTAGCCGACGTCAGTCCAGGAAGATGTCCGGGAACAGCCGATCGTCCGGAGTCCCCGGGACGGCGGCGTAGCCCGAGAAGTCGGTCACGCCGGCCCCCTCCAGCACGTCCTCGACGATCAGCGAACGCCCGGTCAGCGAGCGCGCCGGCGTCGTGAGCACGGCGTACGCGGCGTCCGCATAGATCGCCGGCGTCCGGCTCGCCGCCATCACCCGGTCGCCGCCGAGCAGGTTCTGCACCGCGGCGGTGGCGATCGTGGTGCGCGGCCACAGCGTGTTGGCGGCGATCCCGGCGTCCGCGAACTCGGCCGCGAGCCCCAGCGTGACCATCGTCATGCCGAACTTCGCGAGCGTGTACCCCGTGTGCGCGCCGAGCCAGCGCGGGGTCGGGTTCAGCGGCGGCGACAGTGAGAGGATGTGCGGGTTCGGCGCCTCCTTCAGCACGGGCACCGCCGCTCGCGACAGCATGAACGTGCCGCGGACGTTGACGTCCTGCATGAGGTCGTACTTCTTCGCGCCGAGGTCGAGCGAGGTCGACAGGTCGATCACGCTGGCGTTGTTGATCACGATGTCGATGCCGCCGAACTCGCCGGATGCCTTCATCACGGCCTCGGTGATGTCGTCGTCGTTGCGCACGTCGCCGACGATCGGCAGCGCCTGCCCGCCCGCGGCGCGGATCTGCTCGGCGGCGGTGTGGATCGTGCCCTCGAGCCGGGGGTGCGGGGTGTCGGTCTTCGCGAGCAGCGCGACGTTCGCGCCGTCCCGTGCGGCGCGCAGTGCGATCGCGAGCCCGATCCCCCGGCTGCCGCCGGACATCAGGATGGTCTTACCTGCGAGTGTCATGGAGACTCCTTCTGCATGTTCGACGTGCGCGAA
>JBASAE010000083.1:0-3679 GCA_049654285.1 Microbacterium sp. | reverse complement strand
ACCTCGCCGCGATCACGGCGTTCTACCTGTTGGTGGGGCTGCTGTTCCTGTGGGGCCTGGTGAACCTCGTCGAGGTCGCCTCCGCCTTCCTCAGCTCGACGACCGGGCAGGTGCTGCGGCTCGTGATCGGCGCCGGGATGCTCGTGGGCTCGTTCTTCATCGGAGGGAAGAAGGACGGGCCCGCTCCCGTCGTCCCGGCCCCGCCCGGACGCCTGACCCGCTGGCGGAACCGCCTGCTCGACCCGGCGACGCCGCCGATCGCGGTGATCGGCCTGGCGATCGCCGCCGGGCTGATCGAGGTGGCGACCATGCTGCCGTACATCGTCGCGATGACCATGCTCGCGGACGCGGGTCTGGGCACACCGATGAGGGTCGCCGCGCTGGCCGGGTACTGCCTGGTGATGATCGTGCCGGCGCTGATGCTGCTCGTACTCCGCATCGTCGCCCGACGGGCAGCCGAACGCCCGCTGCGGCGGATCGCCGCCTGGCTCAGCAAGGACGGCGCCGAGACGACGGCATGGATCGTCGGCATCGTCGGATTCTTCGTCGCCCGGGCTGCGGCATCCGAGCTGGGCATCTTCGGGAACTTCCTCGGCGGGTAGGCTCTTCAGGTGCGTCTCGTCATCGCCCGCTGCGCCGTGGACTACTCCGGCCGCCTCAACGCCCACCTGCCCCTCGCCACGCGCCTGCTGGTGCACAAGGGCGACGGCAGCCTGCTCGTGCACTCCGACGGCGGCTCGTACAAGCCGCTGAACTGGATGAGCCCGCCGTGCACGCTCACCGCCGAGGAGCCCGGCGAGGACGAGGCGTCCGCCGGGGTCGTCGAAGTGTGGCGTGTGACGCACAAGAAGACCGGCGATGCGCTGCGCGTGCAGCTCTACGAGATCCTGCACGACTCCGCGCACGACCTCGGCGTCGATCCCGGGCTGCAGAAGGACGGCGTCGAGGCCGACCTGCAGCGGCTGCTCGCCGAGCAGGTCGAGCTGATCGGCGAGGGGGCGACGCTGGTGCGCCGGGAGTTCCCGACGGCGATCGGTCCGGTCGATCTCATGGTGCGTGATGCCTCCGGCGCCGCGATCGCCGTGGAGATCAAGCGGCGTGGCGACATCGACGGCGTCGAGCAGCTCACCCGGTACCTCGAGCTGTTGGGTCGCGACCCGCATCTCGCCCCGGTGTCCGGTGTGTTCGCCGCGCAGGAGATCAAGCCGCAGGCCCGCGTGCTCGCCGAGGACCGCGGCATCCGCTGCCTGGTGCTCGACTACGACGAGATGAAGGGTGTCGAGTCCGGCGCTCCGCGCCTCTTCTGACCTCCACCCCCACCCCCACGACACGTGCAGGGCGGATGCCCGGATGCAGGGCCGAACCACGGCGTGTCACCCTGCGGGCGTCGGGTCACCCTGCAAGCGTCGGAGACCGAGCGGACCCGGGCGGATGCGGGCGGACCGGCCCCATAGGCTGGAGGCATGCCTGACTTCACCTGCATCCTCTGGGATGTCGACGGCGTGATCGCCGACGCATCCGCCGGCATCCTCCCCCGACTGCGCGAGGTGTTCGCGTCCTACGGCATGACGCCGCCGACCGAGGAGGAGCTGTCCCGCTGGATCGGCCCGCCGATGGTCGAGTCCTTCGGACGGTACGGCATGACGCCGCAGCAGGCGGAGGAGGCCGTCTCCCGCTACCGCGAGCTCGCCGCACGTGACGGCTACGCGGCAGCGGTGCGGATCTATCCCGGCATCCCCGACGTGCTGCGCGCGCTGCGGAACGCCGGCGTCCCGCAGGCCACCGCGAGCTCGAAGCCAGAGAACCAGGTGCTGGCGATCCTCGACCACTATGGGCTGCGGGATCTGTTCACCGCGGTGGCCGGCTCACTCCCCGGCAGCGAGGACAAGGCGACCGTGATCGGTCGCGCCCTCCAGCTTCTCCGCGCCGCGGGCGCGGACACCACCCGACCCGCCCTCATCGGCGATCGGGTGCATGACATCGAGGGAGCCGCGAAATACGGCATCCCTGTCATCTTCGCGGAGTGGGGCTTCGGCGAGGCGGGCGAGGGAGACCCTGCGGACTACCGCGTCGCCTCGGCCGAAGACCTACTCGCGCTGTTGACCGGAGACCGGGTCGGAGACCCGGCGTCCTGATCAGATGGGGCGGATGTTCTCAGCCTGCAGGCCCTTGGGGCCCTGCGCGACCTCGAACTCGACCCGCTGGTTTTCCTCGAGGCTTCGGTAGCCGGAAGACTGGATGGCCGAGTAGTGTGCGAAGACGTCAGCGCCGCCCTCGTCCGGGGAGATGAAGCCGAAGCCCTTCTCCGAGTTGAACCACTTGACGGTGCCCTGGGTGCTCATGTACTGCCGTTCTGCTTGTTGCGATGCCGACACAGGATGCACCGGCTGTGCTAACGCTAGCCGAGCCCGCCGACAGTGGAGCAATCGAGCCGAGATGGTAACCCAAATGTTGCATCCGGGTCTCGACAGGGCGCCGTCATACGCCCCGAAGCCCTCGCCGGGACGAAATTGGCCCTCACCGCGGGGGGAGCGGTGAGGGCCGAAGACGACCGGAGGGTGCGTCAGATATAAGCGTACCCCCTTTGTCCCCCATTCGGGGGACAAATCTGAAAGTTTCATCAAGATTCTGTACAGCCGCCCCCTGATGGGGTAGGTCAGACGGTGTCCGCCGCCGTGAGGCGGCTACCTCAGCGCAGCGAGGATCGCATCGCGGAAGGCCACGTAGCCGTCGGCGGTGGGGTGCAGGAAGGCCACCGCATCCGAGACGTCCGCCCCCAGCCAGGCATCTAGGCTGGCACGCATGGTCAACACCGACGCCCCCACCCGCATCGGCGTGCAGCTCGCGCCGCAGCACGCGACCTTCTCGCAGTCGCTCGACGCCGTGCGACGGCTCGAGGATCTCGGTGTCGACGTCGTCTTCAACTGGGACCACTTCTTCCCGCTGTCGGGCACACGCGACGGCGCGCACTTCGAATGCACGACGCAGCTGGCGGCGTGGGCGGTCGCCACCGAGCGCATCGAGCTCGGGCCCCTGGTGTTCTGCAACTCCTACCGCAACCCCGACCTGCTCGCCGACATCGCCCGCACGATCGACCACGCCTCGGACGGACGTTTCATCCTCGGCATCGGGGCGGGCTGGTTCGAGCGGGACTACGAGGAGTACGGCTACGAGTTCGGCACCCCGGGCACCCGTCTGGGGGCACTCGCGGACGCGCTTCCCCGCATCCGCACCCGCCTCGAGCGACTCGTCCCGCCCCCGGTGCGCGAGCTGCCGGTCCTCATCGGAGGAGGGGGCGAACGCAAGACCCTGCGGCTCGTCGCGGAGCACGCCACGATCTGGCACTCCTTCGCGACGCCCGAGGAGCTCCCCCGCAAGCTCGACGCGCTCGCCCGACACGCCGCCGACGTCGGGCGCGACCTCGGCGACCTGGTCGTCTCGAACGGCGCGAGCGCGCGCGACGGCGTCGGAGGACTGGGATTCGAGCGGCTCGACGCGCTGTATGCGCTCGGGACGCGCCTCTTCACGATCCCGCTCTCCGGCGATGACGGCCCCGACGGCTACGCGGTCGATCGCGTGCGACCGTTCCTCGACTGGCGCGACGCCAAGAACGCCTGAGCCCGCCGGCAGACGGTGGCGACCTGCGGAGCCGGTGACGATCCGCGGAACGGCCATCGAG
>JBASAE010000082.1:0-4279 GCA_049654285.1 Microbacterium sp. | reverse complement strand
GGTCATGGGAACACAGTAGCGCATGTCCGGCCTGCGGTCCGTCGGAGGCGGGGAGTAAGGTGAGCGCACGAGGGCGAGGAGGCTTCTCATGGTTCCCGAGATCAACTACTGGGCCGTGCTGCTGGCGACCGTGTCGAGCATGATCGTGGGGGCGATCTGGTACGCCCGGCCGGTGATGGGCGACCGATGGGCGAAGCTCGCGGGGGTCGACCTCGACAAGCCGGCCCGCGGACCGCTGTGGCCGATGATCACGACGGTGATCGTGAGCTTCATCACCTCATGGGTGCTCGCCGGCGCGGCATCCATCGCCTGGCATTTCTACGGCGGCTCCTACCTCGTGAGCGCGCTGGTCACCTCGATCGCCCTGTGGGCCGGATTCACCGCTGCGCGCTTCATCACGCACGACGCCTTCGAGGGCCGTCCGACCAACCTGACGGTGCTGAACATCGCGCACGAGCTGATCACCGTGGTGGTCATGGCCGTTGTCATCGGGGTCTGGCCGCCGGCGGGGATCTGACGGGCGGACACCGGGGCGAGCCCACCGGGCGTCGGTACGTCTTACCGAGGTACGCCTGCACGACCGAGGTACGCCTGCACGACCGAGGTACGCCTGCACACCGCTGTCGCGGATTCCGTCGTGCATCCGTTCCCGGGTCGTGCGACCGTGCCGGCACCGCGAGTGCCGGCATCCGCAGCCGTCTACGCCGCGGCGCGTGCGACGGCGGCGATCGCCGAGGTGAAGAAGCCGAGGCCGTCGACGCCCGACCGCATGGCCTCGCGGGTGTCGGGGCCGAAGCCCGGCTCGGTGGCGTGCTCGGGGTGCGGCATGAGTCCGACGACGTTGCCGCGCTCGTTCGTGAGGCCGGCGATGTCGCGCAGCGAGCCGTTCGGGTTGATCCCGGCGTAGCGGAACGCCACGAGTCCCTCGCCCTCGAGCCGGTCGAGCGTGTCCTCCGCGGCGATGTAGCCGCCCTCGCCGTTCTTCAGCGGGATGACGATCTCCTGGCCCTTCGTGAAGTCGCTGGTCCAGGCGGTGTCGTCATTCTCGACCGTGAGCCGCTGGTCGCGGCGCACGAAGTGCTGGTGGTCGTTGCGGATCAGGCCGCCGGGCAGCAGGTGCGCTTCGACGAGCATCTGGAAGCCGTTGCAGATGCCGAGCACCGGCATGCCGGACGCTGCGGCGTCCTTCACTTCGGTCATGATCGGCGCGAGCGCGGCGATCGCGCCCGAGCGCAGGTAGTCGCCGTAGCTGAACCCGCCGGGCAGGATGATCGCGTCGACGCCCTCGAGGTCGTGTGAGCCGTGCCACAGGGCGACCGGCTCGGCGCCGGCGATGCGCACCGCGCGCTGCGCGTCGCGGTCGTCCAGGGAGCCGGGGAAGGTGACGACCCCGATCCGTACCGTCATTCGACGACCTCGATGCCCACGACGTCCTCGATGACCGAGTTCGACAGCACCTCGGACGCGACGCGCTCCGCCTCGGCGAGCAGCTCGTCGGTCACCTCCCCGTCCACGGCGAGCTCGAAGCGCTTGCCGATGCGCACGCCTCCGAAGCCCGAGATCCCGAGGCGGGCGAACGCGCCGGACACGGCCTTCCCCTGCGGGTCGAGCAGTTCGGCCTTGGGCATGACGTCGACGACGATGGTGGGCATATTCGTGAGCTCCGGAAAGTCGCGGGCGGGGATGCCTCAGTCTACCGTGCGCCCGGAGCGCCTCACGGGTGCGCTGCGCTCCGCCCGGTTGCCTCGTGGCCTCCGCGTCGCGACTCGTCCGTCAAGACGCGGGGTTGGCGGGACGAATCGCGACCTGAGGGTCGTCGGCGCCGTGTCAGATCGCGACCCGAGGGGCTGATGTCGTCGACGGCGCGAGGGAGGGGATCAGGAGCGGAACACGGTGTGCAGGTCGCCGATGCGCTCGCGGCCGCCGAGACCCTCGATCTCGAACAGCACCGAGACGCCTGCGAGCCGGTAGCCGAGCCGGTCGATGATCGCGCGCCCGGCGTCGAGGGTGCCGCCGGTGGCGAGCACGTCGTCGATGAGCAGCACGCGCGTGCCCGCGGGGAGATCGTCGTGCATCTCGACGGTCGCGGTCCCGTACTCCAGGTCGTAGTCGACGGATGCCGCGGGGCGGGGCAGCTTGCCCGCCTTGCGGATCGGCACCATGCCGACGCCGGCGGTCACGGCCGCGGCGGCGGCGAGGATGAAGCCGCGGGCCTCGATGCCGGCGATCACGTCGAAGGAGCCCGCGAACGGGGCGACCAGCGCCTCGGTCGTCGTGCGCAGCGCCGTGGCGTCCGCCAGCAGCGGGGTGATGTCGCGGAACAGCACACCCGGCTGCGGGTAGTCCGGCACGGAGCGGATCAGGCTTTCGGCGCGCGCGAGTTCGTCGGTCACTCGTCCCAGAGTAGCCTGCCGCCCCGATGCCTCGCACGCCCCGCCCCCGCCCCCCACCCCCCATCCCGTCCCATCCCCCGCCTCTCCCTCCCTCCCCGCCGCGACACCCCGGGTCGCCGTCAATACCCCGGGCAGGCGGCGTGGGTAGGGCGGGGTGTCGACGACAAGGCGGGGTGTTGGCGGGAACAGGGGCGAACAGGGGCGAACAGGGACGCCGCTGAGGAAGCAGGAAGCGGAGGCCACTCAGGGATGGAAGAGGGGTCATCCCGGGATGGGAGCGCTCCCAAGGGTCATGGCATCATGGGAGCATGACCCGCTCCTTCCCCGATGGCTTCCTGTTCGGCGCTGCCACCGCCGCATATCAGATCGAGGGCGCCGCCTTCGAGGATGGCCGCACGGCCTCGATCTGGGACGCCTTCGCCCGCGTGCCCGGCGCCGTCGTGAACGCCGACAACGGCGACGTCGCCTGCGATCACTACCACCGCTTCCCGCAGGATGTCGCCCTCATGAAGGAACTGGGCCTCGAGGCCTACCGCTTCTCGACCTCGTGGTCGCGGGTGCGTCCCGACGGAGGCCCCGCCAACCAGCGGGGCATCGACTTCTACAGCAGGCTGGTGGACGACCTCCTGCAGAACGGCATCGTCCCGTGGCTGACCCTCTACCACTGGGACCTGCCGCAGGCCCTCGAGGAGCGCGGCGGCTGGACCGCACGCGAGACGGCGGACCGCTTCGTCGAGTACGCGCTGACCGTGCACGACGCGCTCGGCGACCGGGTGCAGCACTGGACCACGCTCAACGAGCCGTGGTGCTCGTCGTTCCTCTCCTACACGGCCGGCGTCCACGCGCCCGGCCGTACCGACGTCGGCGACGGCCTGCTCGCCGCGCACCATCTGCTGCTCGCCCACGGTCGCGCCGTGCAGGAGCTCCGTGCACGCGATGCGGGGCTCGGCCTCGGCATCACGCTGAACCTCACGGTCGCCGACCCCGCCGACGAGCACGACCCCGTCGACGTGGACGCCGCGCGCCGCATCGACGGGCAGTTCAACCGATGGTTCCTCGACCCGCTGTTCGAGGGCGGCTACCCCAGCGACATCGTCCGCGATCTCCGCGAGGTGGATGCCGCGGCGGTGGTCCGCTGGCAGGATGCCGTCCACGACGGCGACCTCGACGTCATCGGCACGCCCATCGACGTGCTCGGCGTCAACTACTACCACGGCGAGCTGCTGTCCGGGCATCCCGTCACGGGCGGGCCCGAGGGGACTCCGCACGACGGCGACGGGCAGCGCGCCACCGCGTCGCCGTTCCCCGCCGACTCCGGCATCCACTGGGTCGAACGCGGCCTGCCGCGCACCGCGATGGGCTGGGAGGTGCAGCCCGAGGGCCTCACCCGCCTGCTGCAGCGGGTGGCCGAGGAGTACGCCACGGGCATCCCGCTGTACGTGACCGAGAACGGCGCCGCCTACGACGACGTCCTCGCCGGCGATCGCGTGCCCGATGTCGAGCGCACCGCCTTCATCCGCGACCACATCTCGGCGGTGCGCGATGCGCTCGACGCCGGCGTCGACGTGCGCGGATACTTCGCCTGGTCGCTGCTCGACAACTACGAGTGGTCGTTCGGCTACTCGAAGCGGTTCGGGATCGTGCGGGTCGACTACGACACCCAGCAGCGCACGGTCAAGGACAGCGGCCGCGAGTACGCTCGGATCATCGCGGCGCGCGCGATCTGAACGGCGTCCGGGGCTCGGACGACGGGAACAGGGGAGGACGCCATGCCACGACCCACGATCGAGCAGGTCGCCGCGGAGGCTGGCGTGTCGCGCTCGACCGTGTCGCGCGTGCTCGGCGGCGGCTCGGCGGTCAGCCCGGAGGCGCTCGCCGCGGTGGAG
>JBASAE010000081.1:0-8381 GCA_049654285.1 Microbacterium sp. | reverse complement strand
GAGCGCGCCGAGCGCCTCACCGATCGCGGCCGCGCTCTCTCCCGGGGGCTGCCAGGCGACACGGCGCAGGTGGTCGGGCGTCAGCAGGTTCTCGATCGGCATGTGCAGCTCCTCCGCGGCCGCTTCGATCACCGGACGGGCCGCCCTGAGCCGTGCATCGGCCTCCGGGTTGCGCTCCGCCCAGGCCCGGGGCGGCGGAAGGGCGTCGCTGGGGACGCGCTCGCGCGGCAGCTCGCTCGTCGCACGGCCGCGCTCGAAGGCGGCCCACCATCGATCGAGCTCGGTGCGGCTCGCCCGGCCGGTGAAGTCCTTGATGCCTGCGAGCGCCTGCTTGCTCGCGGGGTTCGCGAGAAGGGCGGCGAGCAATGCGCGGTCCGGGACGAGCCGCCCCGGAGAGGTGTCGATCTCCTTCGCGTACTCTTCGCGAGCCGTCCACAGCTCACGCGCGATCGCGAGGTTCCGTGCCCCGCGCACCTTGTGCAGGCCGCTGAGGCGCCTCCAGGGCTCCTCCCGCGGCGGCTTCGGCTCGCGCGTCAGGGTCGCGGCGAACTCCTCCTCGGCGAACGGGGTCTTGCCGCTCTCCGCCAGCTGAGTGCGCAGGGCCTCCTCGACGTCGATCAGATGCAGCACGTCGAGAGCCGCGTACTCGAGCCAGGGCTCCGGAAGGGGCCTCGTCGACCAGTCGGCGGCCGAGTGCTCCTTCTTCAGCGTGATCCCCAGGGTCTCCTCGACCACGGCGGCGAGGCCGACGCGTTCATAGCCGAGCAGGCGCGCCGCCAGCTCGGTGTCGAAGAGGGACGCGGGCTCCAGGCGCAGCTCGCGCAGCGAGGGGAGATCCTGGCTGGCGGCGTGGAACACCCACTCCGCGTCGCCGATCGCCGCCTGCAGCGGTGCGAAGTCGCCGACCGCCGGAGGGTCGAACAGGAACACCCCGGCGTCGCGCCGGAACACCTGCACCAGGTAGGCGCGCTGCGAGTACCGGTATCCCGATGCCCGTTCGACGTCCACGGCGACCGGTCCGTCCGCTGCAGCCAGCCGTCGGGAGGCCTCCTGGAGGCCGGCCTGGTCGTCGATCACCGTATGGTCAGCCACGCGCTGCCTTTCTCGCGCCGAACACGGCGATCTCTTCGGAGCCGGGCGGCAGTCCGGCGAGCATGCCGACCAACTCGGCCCAGGCCTCGGCGTGCGGCGCGAACGGCGCGTCCGGGGTCCAGGAGGCCCGCAGCTCGATCTGCGCGCCGTCGCCCTCCTCCGCGAGGCCGCCGAACCCCTTGGACAGGGTCTTCGTCGAGGTGCCTGATGTCGAGTGGTACACGGCGCCCCGAGAGTCGAGGGCGTCGATCAGCCAGGACCAGGTGACATCGGCGAGCAGCGGATCGGTGCCGATCTCCGGCTCGAGCGGCGCCTGCGCGAAGGCGACGATCCGCCAGGCGCCCGACCAGGCCGCCGGTTCCTCCGGGTCGTGCAGCAGCACGAAGCGTCCCGTTCCGTAGACGGAGTCACCGTGGTCGTCCGGGCGGACATCCGCCGCGAGGGCGAGCGAGAAGGGAGCGAGCCCTGCAGGGGAGGGGATCTCACGCACAACGATGTCGGAGCGGAACGCGATCTCACGCAATCGGGCGACGGCGTCGTCGAAGAGCGCAGCGGCATCCGGGTGTGCGGTCACGGCAACAGGCTAGAGTCAGGAGGCGATGAAAAGTCTCAGGCACGCCGCAGCACTTCTCGTACCCGTGCTGCTCGCGGGTGCGGTGGGCGCCGCGGTGCTCGTGTTCGCGACCGCTCGGCGCGTGGTCACCCCGGCCCCACGGCGCGATGACACCGAGATCCTCGCGGTCGACACCGCGGCGCAGACGATCGAGCTGGGCCGGACCCCCGACACCGAGCTGCCGGGTCGCTACGGGCTGTTCACCACCGGGACGTACGGCTACGTCAAACTCGGCGCCGTGCTGTCGGCCGACGCGCACCGGGTCCGCCGCAAGCTGCTCACCCAGATCGAGACCGGGGCACGCGTGGACCGGGGAGCCGCCTTCAGCGGCTGGTACTACGCATCGCCGTCCGAGCTGCACCTCCCCTGGGAGAGCGTGCTGATCGGCTCCCCGGCCGGTCCGTGCCCGGCATGGTTCTTCCCCGGGCGCTCCGATTCCGCCCCGGCGTCCGACACCTGGGTGATCCAGGTGCACGGACGGGGCACGACCCGCGCGGAGTGTCTGCGCGCGGTCCCGGTGTTCCACGCGCGGGGCCTGAGCACGCTGGTGGTGTCCTATCGCAACGACGGCGAGGCACCGCGCAGTCGCGGCGGCTCCTACGCCCTGGGGGCCTCGGAGTGGCGGGACGTGGACGCCGCGATCGGATACGCCCTCCGGCACGGGGCCTCGCGCGTGCTGCTGATGGGCTGGTCGATGGGCGGCGCCGTCGCCCTGCAGGCGGCGGTGTCCTCCGGGCACCGCGACGCGATCGCCGGGCTGGTCCTGGACTCGCCGGTGGTCGACTGGCGCACCGTGCTGCGCTTCCAGGCCCGCGAGGCCGGGCTGCGGGAGCCGCTGCCCGCGTTGGCGATGGAGGCGCTGCAGGCGCCCTGGTCCGCCCGTCTGGGCGGCGCCGAGGAGCCGATCCCGTTCGATCGGCTCGACATGGTCGCCCGGGCGTCCGAGCTGCGTGTGCCGATCCTCATCCTGCACAGCGACGACGACGGCTTCGTGCCCTCGGACGCATCCCACGCCCTCGCCGAGGCACGACCCGATCTGGTGACCATGCCGCCGTTCTCGGGCGCACGGCACACCAAGCTGTGGAACTACGACCAGACCGGATGGACCGCCGCGATCACCGACTGGCTCGTGGCGAACGGGTTCAGCGCTTCTGCTGCACCTGCTTCTTGATGCGCATCAGCATGCCCGTCATCCCGCCGATGCGCAGCGGGGAGACCAGCTTGGTGATGCCGATCGACTGGGGATAGTCGTTCGGCACGGCCAGCACCTCGTCAGCGGTCAGACCGTTGAGCGACTGCACCAGGATGCTGGCGAAGCCGCGACTGGTCGGCGACTCGGCCGGTGCCGTCGCGTGCACCGTGACGATCCCGTCCACGACGTCGACGTAGATGTACACCGGGGACTGGCATTCCGCCACCCGCTCGCACAGCTCCGGATGCCCCGCCAGCTCGGCGGGGACATCCGGAAGCTCGTTCGAGAACTCCAGCAACAGCTGAAGCCGCTCGGCGTCGGGGAGGTCGAGGAAGTCGTCGCGGATCTCCTCGAGGGCTGTGGGAAGGCCGGCGACCGGAGATTCTGAGGTGCTCATCCCTCCCATTGTCCCAGCTTCAGAGCGCGCCGGGCTCGGCGCCCGTGACGATCGGCACGCGCACCGCGCTGCCCCACTCGGTCCAGGAGCCGTCGTAGTTGCGCACGTTCTCGAAGCCCAGCAGGTGCTGCAGCACGAACCAGGTGTGGCTGGAACGCTCGCCGATGCGGCAGTACGCGACGATCGCGTCGCCGTCCTTGAGTCCGGCGCCGTCCCGGTAGATCGCCTCCAGCTCGGCGCGGGGCTTGAAACCGCCGTCTTCGGCCACCGCCTTGGCCCAGGGAACGTTCTGCGCGGTGGGGATGTGCCCGGCGCGGAGCGCGCCCTCCTCGGGGTAGGCGGGGGCGCTGGTGCGCTCACCGGTGTACTCCTCGGGGGAGCGCACGTCGATCAGCGGGTTGCCGAGGTGAGCGAGCACGTCGTCCTTGTACGCGCGCAGGACGGAGTCGTCGCGCTCGACGACGGGATACGAGGTCTGCGCACGGTTCGAGGGGTCGGTGGTGAGCTCGCGACCCTCGGCGATCCACTTGTCGCGGCCCCCGTCGAGCAGCCGGACGTCCTCGTGCCCGAACAGCGAGAACACCCACAGCGCGTAGGCGGCCCACCAGTTGTTCTTGTCGCCGTAGATGACCACGGTGTCGTCCCGGGAGATGCCCTTGCGGCTCAGCAGCTCGGCGAACCCGGCGCCGTCGAGGTAGTCGCGCACGACGGGGTCGTTGAGCTCGGTGTGCCAGTCGACCTTCACGGCGCCGGGGATGTGGCCGGTCTCGTACAGCAGCACGTCCTCGTCGGACTCGACGACGACGAGACCCGGTTCGTCAAGGCGTGCCGCGAGCCACTCTGTGGTGACCAGGCGGCCGGGCTCGGCATATTCGGCGAACTTGGCGGAAGAGGTGTCGAACTCGACGGTCACGGTTGTGTCTCCTGTCGTCTGAACGGGCGGGTGGCTCGGATGAGACGGCGTAGTGTTGAGCCGTCCCCCTTGACGATAGGCCTCCCCGCTGCCGTCCGCACGCGGATTACGAAAGACTTCGACACACGAATGACTCAGGCGATCAGCACCGGCGTCGTGCACCTCACCGATCGGATGCCGGTCGTCACCGGCGCGGAGATGCTGGCGAGCCTCGTCCCGCCACCGCAGTTCGACGCCGCGACGTTCGAGAGCTACCGGGCCGATGACGCGTATCCCTCTCAGGAGGAGACCAAGCAGACCCTGATCCGGTTCGCCGGAGGCGGTGCGCAGCCGGTCAAGCGCGGCGGGCTGTTCCGGAGGGCGCCGAAGGAGCCCGAGGTCAAGCCCGGGGTCTATCTCGACGGGGGCTTCGGCGTCGGCAAGACCCATCTGCTGGCGTCGATCTACCATGCGCTGCCGGCACGACGGAAGTACTTCGGATCGTTCATCGAGTACACCGCGCTGGTCGGGGCGCTCGGGTACAAGAGCACGGTCGATCTGCTGCGCGGCGCCGACCTGCTCTGCATCGACGAGTTCGAGCTGGACGATCCCGGCGACACCATGGTGATGACGCGGCTGCTGGGCGAGCTCGTGGCATCGGGCACGAAGCTGGCCGCCACGTCGAACACCCCGCCGAACGCGCTGGGGGAGGGACGGTTCGCGGCACAGGACTTCCTCCGCGAGATCCAGGCGATGTCGGACAGCTTCGAGACGCTGCGCATCGACGGCGTCGACTACCGGCAGCGCGCGATCGACGGGCACGCGGTGACGGAGGACCCCTCGGGGTTCGCTCGTGCGATCGAGGCGGCGGCCGCGGAGGGAGAGGCGTCCGACGATGGGTTCGGCGACCTCATCCGGCACCTCGCCCAGGTGCATCCTTCGCGATACATCCGGTTGATCGACGGACTCGATCTGATCGGGCTGCGCGACGTGCACGTGCTGACCGACCAGTCCGAGGCGCTGCGCCTGGTGGCGTTCGTCGACCGCGTCTACGACGCGCAGATCCCCCTGGTCGCCACCGGCACCCCCCTCGACCAGGTCTTCGCCGAGGAGATGCTGGCCGGCGGCTACCGGAAGAAGTACCTGCGGGCCGTCTCCCGTCTGAACGCGCTCACGCACTCCGCGTAACACGTTCTTCACGGGAGGGTGCGAGCTGTAACGCGTCCGAAACGTGGTGCGTCACCGACGGTAACGCGTCGTGGGCACACTGAACCTCACCGATGACTGGGAGGTTCCACATGGACACGACGGGCAACATCTCCTGGGCGGTCACCGCGACCGCGCTGGTGCTGCTCATGACGCCGGGGCTGGCGTTCTTCTACGGCGGGCTGGTGAAGGCGAAGAGCGTCATCAGCATGATGATGATGAGCTTCGGGGCGATCGGCCTGATCGCGGTGCTGTGGATCCTGTACGGCTTCTCGATGAGCACCGTGACGTCCCCGGGGCAGTTCGCCGGGAATCCGTTCGCCGACCTGGGGCTGGCCGAGACGGTGTCGGGTCCCGGTGCGAACACCGCACTGTTGAGCATCGCGTACGGGGCGACCTTCGCGATCATCACGGTGGCGCTGATCTCGGGGGCGATCGCGGACCGGGCGCGGTTCGGGCCGTGGCTGCTCTACGTCGGCGTGTTCGGCACGCTGGGCTACTTCCCGATCGCCGCCTGGGTGTGGGGCGGCGGCTGGATCATGCACCTGGGATCCGCGCTGTTCGGCGCGGAGAGCGGCATCGCGGTGATCGACTACGCGGGAGGCACGGCGGTGCACATCAACGCGGGCGCGGCGGCGCTCGGGCTCGCGCTGGTGCTGGGCAAGCGGATCGGGTTCGCCAAGGGCATCCAGAAGCCGCACAACGTCCCGCTGACGCTGCTGGGCGCCGCGCTGCTGTGGTTCGGCTGGTTCGGGTTCAACGTCGGAGCGGTGTGGACGACCGACGACATGGGTGACGCCGGGCTGATCGCGGTGAACACGCTGGGCGCGGCAGCCGCGGGCATCCTGGGATGGATCCTGGTGGAGCGGATCAGGGACGGGCGGCCGACCTCGGTCGGCGCGGTCTCGGGGCTCGTCGCCGGTCTCGTGGCCATCACCCCGGCCTGCGCGAACCTCACGCCGGGATGGTCCCTGCTGCTCGGTGCACTCGCCGGCGTCCTCTGCGCGCTCGCGATCGACCTGAAGTACCGGCTCGGTTTCGACGATTCGCTCGACGTGGTCGGCCTGCACCTGGTCGGCGGGCTGCTGGGCACGCTGTATCTCGGCTTCTTCGCGACCGGACAGGGGATGCTGGTGGGCGGAGACGGGCGGCTGCTGGTGGTGCAGGCGCTCGCGGCCGGGGGAGTGCTCGTGTACTCGTTCCTGATCTCGCTCGGCATCGGCTGGGGGATCGAGAAGACGATCGGGTTCCGGGTGACCCGGGAGGACGAGGTCGCCGGCGTCGACCTCGTGGTGCATGGCGAGGCGGGGTACGCCCTGGCCGAGTGAGCACGGCAGGGCGGCTAGGGTGGGCAGGTGAGCTCGTCGAACGGGATCCTGTCCGCCCTCGCCGTCATCCTGCGGAGCGCGCTGGGGAGGAGCGCACGCGTGCCTCCGGCGGGGACGCCGCGTCCTCGGCTGGTCCCGCAGGCGGGCTCCGCATCCCACGGCGGCCGCCGGGACGGCGACGAGCCGGGACGGATGGCGGGCACCGAGACGATCCGCGTCGACCCGGAGCGGATCACAGGACTGACGGTCTCCTACGCACCGCAGCGCGACGGAGACCCGGACGCCGGTGAGGTCATCTGGACCTGGGTTCCCTATGAGGAGAACGACGGACGGGGCAAGGACCGGCCCGTCCTGGTGATCGGCGCGCAGTCGGGCGACCGGGTGTACGCCGTCCGGATGACCAGCAAGCCGCACGACGGCAGCCGTGACTACCTGCCGATCGGCTCCGGGGCATGGGACGGCCAGGGGCGCGAGTCGTGGGTGGACATCGAGCAGCTGTACAGCGTGCACCGCGAGGGGATGCGGCGCGAGGCCGCCGTGCTGGACCGCGCGCGCTACGCCAAGGTGGCGTCGGCCCTCATCGCGCGCTACCACTGGGCGCACGAGGGCTGACCCCGGGCGCGACCCGGTGCCCTCGTCGGGCGGCTATGGTGGTCGGAATGTCTCGGGCTCGAAGGGCGGCTGGTCTCAGTGAGGAAGTCGGGGCGATCCGCCGGGAGCATCGCGGTGGGTGTGGGCGCGGTGGTCGTCATCGTCGTCATCCTCTGGCTCGACATCGCCACCGGGCTCTGGCAGAACCTGGTGATCCTCTCCGGGCTGGCCTCCGGCCTGGTCACGTTCCTGCTCACCGCGGTGGTGCTGAACCGGCTGCTCGCCCGCAGCACGGAACGACGCTGGGCGCCGGTGAACCGGCTCGCCTTCTCGGAGTTCCTGCACGCCCTCGCCGACGACGAGCGCAGTGAGATCTCCCGAGGGGAGTTCGTGTCGCGTTCCCTCACGCTCGACGAGGGGGCCCGAGGAGCCGCCGAGGCGCCGCTCGCCGAGCTGGAGCGGCTGCGGCAACGGGTCGTCGTCGAGAGGGGGGTGCTCTCGGACGTGCTCAGCCGGTGGGCGCAGTTCCTCGCCTCGAGCGGCGACAACGAGGAGATCCTGCAGCGGATCGCGGCGATCGCCTGGCAGCTCGACCGGGTTCGGGACGCTGCGCTCGACGCGGAGCGCGACTGGACGCCGACGAGACGCGACGCGTTGACCGGCGAGATCGACGTTCTCAACGGTCTCCTGGCACGGCTCGCGGAAGAGCTGGGAGCGCGTCTGGCGGCTCCCGCGACCACGGTCTGACCCGATCCGGACCGGGTTTACCATGACCAGATGAGGAGCCTCGACGGTCAGGAGCGGGTCGGCAGGGCCGTGCCGCTGCGATCACGTCTCGCGGTCGGCCGGCTCGCCGCGCACAGCGTCCGTGCCGCCTCCGCCGCGGCCGCTCGGCTCGCCGGCGTGTCCGAGCTGCCGCTCGATCCCGCGCGGATCGCGGTGGCGTACACCGGCGAACGCTGGTTCCGTCTCGACGGAGAGACCCCGGAGGGCTTCGCTGCGTTGTCGGGGTTCTTCCGCACCGTCGACGGCTGGGTGCGTACGCACGGCAACTATCCGCATCATGCGCT
>JBASAE010000080.1:0-1697 GCA_049654285.1 Microbacterium sp. | reverse complement strand
GTGATGAAGCGGATCCGCGTGTGACCGGCGTCTCGGAGGCCTCGTGCCTCCGAGACGGGTCACGCTCCCGCCCGGCATTCTAAAGAAGTCGATCTTGACGATAGAACTTCCCCGGGTCTACCGTGAGAGGAGAGCCGGAGGAAGGGGTCGACATGGCCGTCATGCAGGCGCCGCTCGTGCGGGCGGAGACGTTGCGAGCGGTGGAGACCGCCGAGCCGGATGCCGCGGAGCTGGCCGTCGCCGATCTGCTCCGCGCCCTCGGGCAGGATCCCGACGACGACAGGCTGAGCGGCACTCCCCGCCGAGTCGCCGCCACCCTGCGTGAAGCGCTGCAGCGCCCGGAGCTTCCGGTCGTCTCGTTCATCGAGCGCTCGGAGTCGACCGATCTGATCACGGTCCGCGGCATTCCGTTCCAGTCGCTCTGCGAGCACCACATGCTGCCGTTCCGCGGGCACGTCGACATCGGCTACCTGCCCTCCGGGCGCATCGTCGGGGTCTCGCTCCCCGTGCGGGTCGTCGACCACTTCGCCGCGGGCCTGCAGATCCAGGAGCGGATGACCGACGAGATCGCCGACTGGCTGTACGAGAACCTGGATGCCCGCGGTGTGGGCGTCGTCGTCGAGGCGGAGCACCTGTGCATGTCGTTCCGCGGCGTCGGCGACCGCGGCACGACGCTGCGCACCAGCGCGTTCCGCGGCGGCGTGACATCCCTCGGTCAGTGATCCGGAACGAACAGCAAGGAGACATCATGCGCATCGTCGTGATCGGCGGCGGCCTGGCGGCCGCGACGGCAGTCGAGGAGCTGCGCACCCTCGGATTCGAGGGCGCGATCGATCTGGTGACCGCCGAGCCGCATCGGCCCTACCAGCGGCCCCCGCTCTCGAAGGGGTATCTCGCCGGCAGTGAGGGACTGGACGCCGTCTACGTGCACCCCGAGGGCTGGGAGGCCGAGCACGACATCGCGCTGCACGTCGGCACCCCCGCCACGCGCATCTCCGACCATGCCGTGGAGCTCCAGGACGGCACGACGCTGCCGTTCGACCGGCTGCTGGTCGCCACCGGCGTCTCGCCGCGGCCGCTGCCGATCCCGGGGGCCGACGCACCCGGCGTGCACCTGTTCCGCACGCTCGACGACTCGGAGGCGCTGCACAAGGAGCTCGCCGAAGGGGGCAAGCGAGTCGTCTTCATCGGGTCGGGATGGATCGGGCTCGAGCTCGCCGCCGCCGCCCGCACCTTCGGCAACGATGTCACGGTGGTCTCGCTCGACAAGATCCCGCTGGCCGCCGCGCTCGGCGACGAGATGGGCCAGATGTTCCAGCGGATGCACGAGGAGCACGGCGTCGCCTTCCTTCTGGAGCGCCAGGTGGCAGCCATCGAGACCGGCCCGGACGGACACGTCACCGGCGTGCGGACCGACCGGGAGACGGTCCCCGCCGACCTCGTCGTGATCGGCATCGGCACCGTGATCGACACCTCGCTGGCAGAGACCGCCGGCATCGCCACAGACCACGGCATCCTCGTGGACGAGCGCATGCAGACCTCGGTGCCGGGGATCTTCGCCGCCGGCGACGTCGCGAACCCCGTGCACCCCGTGCTCGGGCAGCGGCTGCGCACCGAGCACTGGGGCACCGCGATCGCGACCGGCAAGGTCGCGGCGTCCGCGATGCTCGACGGCGACGCCGTGCACGACGACATCC
>JBASAE010000079.1:0-7100 GCA_049654285.1 Microbacterium sp. | reverse complement strand
GAAGACGATGAGAAGAGGCGTTCTGCGGGGGAGTGAGGAGGTATGCACGCCCCCAGCCTATGAAGCGGCTGCGTCCGCGGCTATGAAATGCCTGCGATGACCCTCGGCTCCTCTGCGCCCCTCCCTGGGGGTGTCGGCATCCGTTAGTCTTGATGTCAAGGAGGGCCACCCGTGACAGACAGTGAGAACCGACCCGGCGACGGTGCGATCCATCGCAGCAGCGGCGAGCAGCGCCACGACGTGACGCAGACCTTCGGACATGACTCCGATCTGTCGTTCGTGCCGTTCGGCGCGGAGCTGACCAGCGCCGAGCAGGCGGCGATCGCCGCCCTCCCCTCGGGCGCCGCGCTCCTCCTGGTGCGCTCCGGCGCACTCGCCGGCGCGCGCTACCTGCTCGACTCCGATGTCACCACGGTGGGACGGCACCCCGAGGCCGACATCTTCTTCGACGATGTCACGGTGTCCCGTCGGCACGCCGAGATCACGCGCTCCGGCACGGCGTTCGAGATCATCGACCAGCGCTCGTTGAACGGCACCTACGTCAACGGCGAGCGCGCCGACCGCAGCGTGCTGCAGAACGGCTACGAGCTGCGGGTCGGCAAGTTCCGACTGAACTTCTTCGCGTCCCCCGTCGACCTCGCTGCGGCGAACGAGTGATGGCGGCCGCGTCCAGCGCCCGCGAGCGCACGACGCAGCCCGGCCTGCTGAGCATCGGGCAAGTGCTCGCGCGGCTCACTCCCGAGTTCCCCGAGGTCTCTGCAAGCAAGCTGCGCTTCTTCGAGGCGCAGGGGCTCGTGACGCCGTCGCGCACCGAGTCCGGATACCGCAAGTTCTCGCAGGCGGACGTCGAGCGGCTCCGCACGGCGCTGACGCTGCAGCGGGACCACTATCTGCCGCTGAGCGTGATCCGGGAACAGCTCGACGAGGCGACCGAGGACCGGCCGATCGTCCCGCCGCCGTCCATCGCCCCACCGGCCAGGCGGTACCGCCGGGACGAGCTTCTGCAGACCGCAGGAGCGGCCCCGCAGCTGCTCAACGATGCGATCAGCACCGGGCTGATCGTCGCCGCCGAGTCGTACGGCGAACAGCAGGTGGCCCTGCTGCGCAGCCTCGCGGCCCTCGATCGGCACGGCATCGAGCCCCGTCACCTCCGCACCTTCCGCCAGGGCGCGGAGCGCGAGGTCGCCCTGATCGAGTCGGCGCTGACCACGCTGCTGCGCCGGACGGATGCCGCATCGCGCGGACGCGCCGAGGAGCTCGCCCCCGAGCTCGCGGCGCGCATCGGCGAGGTGCGCGGTCTGCTGGTGTCGGCGGCGCTCTCGCGACTGTTCGCATAACGAACCGGTTGCGACACACCTTCGTTGCCGGCCGGATGTCGTTGCCGGGGCGGGGGTGCTGCTCTACCGTGGAGATAACCCCCAGAGAGGATCGAAGATGAATGCGGATGAGTTCGGCGACCCGCGGTTCGTGACCGAAGTCCTCTTCACCGACGGCCTGCCTGCGATGGACGACGAGGTCGGCTATCGGGGCGCCGTCGCGGCCCGCGCGGCCGGTATCACCTACCGCCAGCTGGACTACTGGGCCCGCACCGAGCTGGTCGAGCCGACCGTGCGCGGTGCGAGCGGATCGGGGTCCCAGCGTCTGTATGGCTTCCGTGACATCCTGGTCCTCAAGCTCGTCAAGAGGCTGCTCGACACCGGCATCTCCCTCCAGCAGATCCGGGTCGCCGTCGATCAGCTGCGCGCCGCCGGCATCCGCGACCTCGCAGGCACCACGCTCATGAGCGACGGCGCCTCGGTCTATCTGTGCACGTCCAACGACGAGGTCATCGACCTGGTCAGCCGTGGGCAGGGCGTCTTCGGCATCGCCGTCGGCAAGGTGCTCCGCGAGGTCGAGTCGACCCTCGTCGAGTTCGACCCGACGGCTCCGGACCCGGTCGACGAGCTGGCGGCACGGCGCGCGAAGCGCACCGCCTGAGTCAGGCCTGCGCGCCGGTCTCCGGCACGGCGACCCGCCCGGTGCGGATGATCCGGTCGAGCAGCTGATCGAAGTCGGCCGCGAGCTCCTGCGCCGACTCGCCCGGCCAGATGTGCAGCGGCTTGGCCGCGCCCTGGGCCTGCTGCAGCGACGTGCGCTCGGGCAGCTGCGGTGACAGCACCAGCGGGCCGAACATGTCGCGCAGCTCCTTGATGCGGAACTGGTGCTCGATGGACTGCGGGCGCACCCGGTTCACGACGATCCCGAGCGGCTGAAGGCGCGGGGAGAGACCGCGGCGGATCTCCTCGATCGCGCGCAGCGCGCGATCGGCGGCGGCCACCGAGAACAGGCCCGGCTCGGTGACCACCATGACGCGGTCGCTCGCCGCCCAGGCGGTGCGGGTCAGCGCGTTGAGCGAAGGGGCGCAGTCGATGAGCACGAGGTCGTACTCGGACTCGACGGCGGCGAGCGCCTCCTCCAGCTTCCACACGTCGCGCACGCTCGGGTGCGGGCCGTCGAAGTTGATCGCGGAGGGGCTGCCGATCAGCACGTCGATCGTGCCGGGGTGCACCTTCGCCCAGCCGCTGGTGGTGATCGCCTGGCGGACCACCTTCTCCTTCGGGTTCGCGAGGACGTCGGCGATGTTCAGCCGGCCGGCGATCTGGATGTCCATACCGGTGGACACGTCGGACTGCGGGTCGAGGTCGACGACGAGGGTCCTGATGCCACGGGCGAAGGCGGCGGAGGCGAGGCCGAGGGTGACTGTCGTCTTGCCCACACCCCCCTTGAGAGAGCTGACGCTGAGTACGTGCACGGACACCACGTTACCGTGCCCTAGTGTGGGAGACACTCAGCCCCGCTCCTGTGCGCGATTTGTCGCGTACTGATCAAGAGGTGTGCATGTTTCAGAAGATCCTGGTCGCCAATCGAGGCGAGATCGCCATCCGGGCCTTTCGGGCCGCGTTCGAGGTGGGGGCGCGCACGGTCGCGGTGTTCCCGCACGAGGATCGCGGCTCGGTCCACCGACTGAAGGCGGACGAGGCGTACGAGATCGGCGAGCGCGGACATCCGGTACGCGCCTACCTCGACGTGGACGAGATCGTGCGGGTCGCGAAGGAGTCCGGCGCGGATGCGATCTACCCCGGCTACGGCTTCCTCTCCGAGAACCCAGAGCTCGCCGAGAAGGCGGCCGCAGCGGGCATCGCCTTCGTCGGCCCTCCCGCCGCGGTGCTCGAGATGGCCGGGAACAAGGTCGAGGCCAAGCGCCATGCGATCGAGGCCGGTGTGCCGGTGCTGCGATCGACCGAGGCGTCCGACGACGTCGACGAGCTGGTCGCGCAGGCGGACGGCATCGGGTTCCCCCTGTTCGCCAAGGCGGTCGCCGGCGGTGGCGGTCGGGGGATGCGCCGGGTCGAGTCGAAGGCGGAGCTCGCACCCGCCCTCGCCGAGGCGATGCGCGAGGCGCAGAGCGCCTTCGGCGACCCGCGGATGTTCCTGGAGCAGGCCGTCCTGAGGCCGCGGCACATCGAGGTGCAGGTGCTCGCGGATGCGGAGGGATCCACCGTGCACCTGTTCGAGCGGGACTGCTCGGTGCAGCGCCGGCACCAGAAGGTCGTCGAGATCGCGCCGGCGCCGAACCTCGACGAGCGGATCAGGCAGGACCTGCACCGGCACGCCGTGGCGTTCGCCCGATCGATCGGCTACGTGAACGCGGGGACCGTCGAGTTCCTCCTCGAGACGGCGGGGGATCGAGCCGGCGAGGTGGTGTTCATCGAGATGAACCCGCGCATCCAGGTGGAGCACACCGTGACCGAGGAGGTCACGGACGTCGATCTCGTGCAGGCGCAGATCCGCATCGCCGCCGGCAGCACCCTGGCGGAGCTGGGCCTCCGGCAGGAGGACATCCAGCTGCGCGGCGCCGCCCTGCAGTGCCGCATCACCACCGAGGACCCGACGCAGGGCTTCCGACCGGACACCGGCAAGATCACGACCTACCGCTCGCCGGGCGGCGCGGGCATCCGGCTGGACGGCGGCACCGTCCACCAGGGGGCCCAGATCAGCCCGCACTTCGACTCGATGCTCTCGAAGCTCACCTGCCGGGGCCGCGACTTCCCCGCCGCGGTCGCCCGGGCCCGCCGGGCGCTGGCGGAGTTCCGCATCCGCGGGGTGTCGACGAACATCCCGTTCCTGCAGGCCCTGCTGGACGACCCCTCGTTCGTCGCGGGCGACATCAGCACCTCGTTCATCGACGAGCGGCCGGAGCTGCTCCGCGGCCGTGTGTCGAAGGACCGCGGCACGAAGGTGCTGAACTGGCTCGTCGACGTCACGGTGAACAAGCCCCACGGGGCGCGTCCGGGCACCGCGGACCCGCGCACCAAGCTTCCGGCGACCGACCTGTCCGCGGCGGCCCCGGCCGGATCCCGGCAGCGTCTGGAGGAGCTGGGGCCCGAGGGCTTCGCCCGTGCGCTGCGCGAGCAGGAGGCGCTGGCCGTCACGGACACCACGTTCCGCGATGCGCATCAGTCGCTGCTGGCGACCCGGGTGCGCACCAGGGACCTCGCGGTCGCGGCCCCCCACCTCGCACGGCTGACCCCTGGTCTGCTGTCTGTCGAGGCCTGGGGCGGAGCCACCTACGACGTGGCGCTGCGCTTCCTCGGGGAAGACCCGTGGGAGCGTCTCGACGCGCTGCGCACGTCCCTGCCGAACATCGCCATCCAGATGCTGCTGCGCGGCCGCAACACCGTGGGGTACACGCCGTATCCCACGGCGGTCACGGACGCGTTCGTGCAGGAGGCGGCGGCATCCGGCATCGACATCTTCCGCATCTTCGACGCCCTCAACGACGTCGAGCAGATGCGGCCGGCCATCGACGCGGTGCGGCAGAGCGGGCGCTCCGTCGCGGAAGTGGCGCTGTGCTACACGGGCGACCTGCTCAACCCCGCCGAGGACCTCTACACGCTGGACTACTACCTGCGGCTCGCCGAGCAGATCGTGGACGCCGGCGCGCATGTCCTCGCGATCAAGGACATGGCCGGCCTGCTCCGGCCCGCTGCGGCCGCGAAGCTGGTCACCGCGCTCCGGGCGAGCTTCGACCTCCCCGTCCACCTGCACACCCACGACACCGCGGGCGGGCAGCTGGCCACCCTGCTGGCGGCATCCGCCGCCGGCGTCGACGCGGTCGATGCGGCATCCGCACCGCTGTCGGGCACCACCAGCCAGCCGTCGCTGTCGGCGCTGGTCGCCGCCCTCGCGCACACCGATCGCGACAGCGGGATCGACCTCGCCGGGGTGTCGGACATGGAGCCCTACTGGGAGGCGGTGCGCGATCAGTACGCGCCCTTCGAGTCGGGCCTGCCCGGTCCGACGGGGCGGGTGTACCACCACGAGATCCCCGGCGGCCAGCTGTCGAACCTGCGGCAGCAGGCGAAGGCGCTCGGTCTGGCATCCGACTTCGAGCTCATCGAGGACATGTACGCCGAGGCGAACAGGATCCTCGGCCGGGTGCCGAAGGTGACGCCGTCGTCGAAGGTGGTCGGCGATCTCGCCCTGCATCTCGCCGCGGTGAAGGCCGACCCGGCGGACTTCGAGCAGAACCCGGACAAGTACGACGTGCCCGACTCTGTCGTGGCGTTCATGGCCGGTGAGCTCGGCGACCTCCCCGGCGGATGGCCGGAGCCGTTCCGCTCGAAGGTGCTGGCCGGTCGGACGATCAAGCCGGCCTTCTCCGAGATCTCCGAGGACGACGAGCGGGCCCTCACCGGCTCCAGCGCATCGCGTCGGGAGCGGCTGAACCAGCTGCTGTTCCCGGCGCCGGCACGGGAGTTCGCCCAGCGCCGCGAGCAGTTCGGCGACCTCTCGGTGCTCGACACCGGCGACTACCTGTACGGCCTGGTGCCCGGTCAGGAGCACATCGTCGAGATCGATCGCGGCGTGCGGCTCTACGTCGGCCTGGAGGCCGTCGGCGACGCCGACGATCGTGGCATGCGCACAGTGATGACCACTCTGAACGGCCAGCTGCGGCCGGTGTCGGTGCGGGACAGGTCGATCGAGGTCGACGCGCACGAGGCGGAGAAGGCCGACACCTCGCAGCCCGGCCAGGTGGCCGCACCCTTCTCCGGCGTGGTGACGCTGAAGGCGCAGGTCGGCGACGCCGTCAGGGCGGGCGAGCCGATCGCCTCGATCGAGGCCATGAAGATGGAGGCGGCCATCACGACCCCGGTCGACGGCGTCGTGGAGAGGCTCGCGATCGGTGCGACCCAGCAGGTCGACGCCGGTGATCTTTTGGTCGTCGTCCGTCCCTCGCACTAACCTTGTCCGGGCGGACCAGCCGCAAGAACTCGGGGGAGTGGACAGTGACGCCGAAGAAGTCGAAGAAGAACGCCGACCAGGGAGGCGACGATACCCTGGGCGTCCTCGAGGACGTGTCATCGATCGACACGACCTCGTTGGGCTTCGCCGCGCCGACCGAGCAGGTCAGCGTCGCGCTGCCGGCCGTCAGGGATGACGACGACGACCTCGACGAGAGCCTGGTCGGCGACGAGCTCACCACCGATCTCGTCATCGACCCCGACGACGACCAGATCGGACGCGTTCAGCTCGAGACCAACGAGATCGTGATCGAGCTTCCGGCCGAGCTGCTGGACGCCGCGGGGCACGGCTCCGCGGAGACGCCGGTGCCCGCCGAGGACCCGGCGCCGGATGCCGAGCCGCACGCCGCCCCCGGGCCGAACTGGGCCGAGGACGCGGGACGGATCATCGCCGAGGCCGTCGAGGCCGAGCGGTTGCACACCGCGGAGATCGCACTCGTCGCCGAGGAGAGCGCCGCCGACGATGCCGTTGACGACGCGGATGCCGCGGACGACGCGGATGCCGACGATGCCGCGGACGATGACCTGGAGGGTGACGGAGAGCCCGTCTCCGAGGACGCCGACGTCGTGGCTGCCGAGGCCGGCGTCGTCGAGCAGGCGTCCGGTGCCCCGGAGAAGTCCGCCCTGGTGGACGAACCCGCCCAAGAGGACGACGCCGCGGAGGGCGTCGACGCGACCGCTTCGGCCGAGCCGACGCCGGCCGCCGAGCCCGCGCTCGTCGCGGAGCCGGAGTCGGCTGCCGCGCAGGAATCCGCC
>JBASAE010000078.1:0-1884 GCA_049654285.1 Microbacterium sp. | reverse complement strand
CTTCATGGCCAAGAACGTCCCGGTCATCTACCAGCCCAACTACACCTACTCGCTGACGGAGGTCGCGAACGGGCTGCAGGGCTTCGACCACAACAACCCCTACGGGGCGATCACCCCGGAGGACTGGCACTACTGAGGGGCGATGAACCCACGACGATGACGCGATGAGCACGGAGGGAGGCGCACGATGATCGGCTACATCGTCCGGCGCCTGCTGCAGGCCGTGCTCGTCGTGCTCGTCGTGACGGTCATCGTCTTCATCCTGCTGCACGCGCTGCCGGGCGGACCGGCGCGGGCCATCCTCGGCCCGCGTGCGACCGCGCAGCAGATCGCACAGTTCGACACCGCGAACGGCTTGGACCGGCCGCTGATCGTGCAGTACTTCACCAGCGTGTTCGGCTGGTTCACCGGGGACTTCGGGTTCTCCTACGTGCTGAACCAGTCGGTGGCGTCCCTGCTCGCCGAGCGGCTGCCGAAGACCATCGTGCTCGCGCTGCTCTCGCTCGTCCTCACCGTGATCGTGGCGATCCCGGTCGGCGTCTACCAGGCCGTGCGACGCAACCGCATCTTCGACTACATCGCCACCGGGCTGTCGTTCGTGTTCTACGCGGCGCCCACGTTCTTCCTCGGCCTCATCCTCATCGAGATCTTCTCGTCCGGGCTCGGCTGGTTCCCTCCTGAGGCGCCGCAGTCGAACGGGGTGGTGCCGATCTTCCAGCAGTTCCCCGCCATGGTGCTGCCGATCGTGACCCTGGCGCTGCTGAGCATCGCCGGGTTCTCGCGCTACATGCGCTCCTCGGTGCTCGACAACATCAGCCAGGACTACGTGCGCACCGCCCGTGCGAAGGGCGCGTCGCCCTCGCGCGTGCTCTGGCGGCATGTGCTGCGCAACGCCCTGATCCCGATCGTCACGCTGCTCGGCCTGTCGCTGCCGGCCCTGTTCGCCGGGGCGCTGGTCACCGAGTCGATCTTCAACTTCCCCGGCATGGGCCTGCTGTTCTGGCAGGCGGCTCAGCAGTCCGACTACCCGGTCGAGCTGGGCGTGGTGATCGTCACGGCGTTCGCGACCGTGATCGGCAACCTGCTGGCCGACGTCTCCCTCGCCGCGATCGACCCGCGGGTGACGCTATGAGCAGCACCCTGCGCACCGGGACGGCGGTCGACCAGACCGTCGCCGCGACCCCTGCCCTCGAGTCTCAGCCCCGGGGGGCCGCGGGTCGGCTCGAGGGCAGGCCGAAGAGCCTGTTCCGCCTCGGGGCCGAGGTGTTCGTGCAGAACAGGCTCGCGATCGTCGGGATCGTCGTGGTCGTCGTCGCGGTGCTGTTCTGCTTCGTGGGGCCGCTGATCCATCCCACCGACCAGATCACCGTGGACCTGACGGCGGCGAACCAGGCGCCCGGGGCGGGGCATCCGCTCGGCACCGACGGATCGGGGTACGACGTGCTGGGCCGGCTGATGGTGGGCGGGCAGACCTCGCTCGTCGTCGGGTTCGCTGCCGCCGCGATCGCGACCGTCGTCGGCACGCTGTGGGGAGCGGTGGCCGGATTCTTCGGAGGCATCGTCGACGGCGTCATGATGCGCATCGTCGATGCGATCCTCGCGATCCCGATCCTGTTCCTGCTGCTGTTCCTCGTGACGATCGTGCGCCCCTCGCTGCCGGTGATGATCTTCGTGATCGGCCTGACCGCGTGGCTCATCCCGGCGCGACTGGTGCGCGGCGAGTCGCTCACCCTGCGGGTGCGCGAGTACGTCCAGGCGGTGCGGGTGATGGGCGGGACGTCCTGGCGCGCGGTGACCCGGCACATCATGCCCAACGTGATCGGCACCGTGATCGTGAACGCGACGTTCCAGGTGGCGGATGCGATCCTGCTCGTGGCGTACCTC